>JAXHVS010000142.1:0-128830 GCA_034189025.1 Bacteroidota bacterium | reverse complement strand
AAGTATAAATACTATGTATTCATGTTTCTATCAGTAAAACAAATTCAAAATAAATAATTATATAGAATAAAATTTATAATGAAATTATTTAATTATCCACCCGAAATATGAAGTGATCCTTATTTTCTCTGAGAAGATAAAAATCTTTCCGCATCAATAGCAGCCCTGCAACCAGATCCTGCGGCTGTAACAGCCTGCCTGTAATGGGGGTCCATTACATCGCCACAGGCAAAAACACCATCAACTTTGGTCTTGGATGTGTCTGGGTGTGTTTTAATATACCCAACCTCATCGGTATCAATATAATCCTTAAAAATATCCGAATTGGGTTTATGCCCAATGGCTAAGAAAAACCCGTGAATATTAATTTTTACCTCTTCGCCTTTGCCGTTTACAAGAATAGCTCCAGTGACCCCACTGCTGTCACCCACAATTTCTTTGGTATTATGCTCAAAAAGAATCTCTATATTTTTGGTATTAAAAACTCTTTCCTGCATTACTTTAGAAGCTCTCATGTGGTCTTTTCGGATAATTAAATAAACCTTATTACAGATTCCTGCAAGATATGTAGCTTCTTCGGCAGCAGTATCTCCACCACCTACAACTGCAACATCTTTTCCTTTGTAGAAAAATCCATCGCAGGTAGCACAGGCCGAAACGCCTTGTCCTTTATATTTGGTTTCCGATTCCAATCCTAAGTATTTTGCTGTGGCACCGGTAGCAATAATTAATACTTCAGCTTCGATAACTTTTTTGTCATCGATGGTAATTTTAAAAGGACGTTTTGACAGGTCGGCAGCTGTTGCAATGCCAAAACGAACATCGGTTCCAAAACGCTCTGCTTGTTTTTTAAAATCTTCCATCATTACAGGCCCGGTAACCCCTTCGGGATATCCCGGATAATTTTCAACTTCATTAGTCGTGGTTAACTGTCCGCCCGGTTCAATCCCTTCGTACAATACAGGATTTAAATTGGCTCGTGCTGCATAAATTGCTGCTGTATATCCTGCAGGGCCTGAGCCAATAATTAAACACTTCACTTTTTCAACCTCTGCATCAACCGGTGATTGTTTTTTTTCTTCGTCCAGATTATCTAATGTTTTAAATAATGCCATTTTTTTATATATTTTAATGATTTAATTGATTTGACGTAATAAATTATTTAGATAATTTAATATTTTAATAATTGTATTTAGCAATAAATATACCAAAATTTAAATAAAATAAAATGTTGCAAATTAAGAATTGATAACTTATTTTTGTGATCCGTTTGGAAGGATTAACGTATAACCATCCAACGGAAAATGCTCGGGATGTAGCTCAGCCCGGTTAGAGTACACGTCTGGGGGGCGTGGGGTCGCCAGTTCGAATCTGGCCATCCCGACAAAATTAAACGGTTAAAAGCTAGTGCACAATGCATTAGCTTTTTTATTTTCTGCAATATGCCAATCTGTCAACCTATCTTAAAAATATCATTGTAATCAGAAATAACAATAGTAATATAACTTGACATTATCTAGCATAGAATTAAATCACCAATATCAATTGATTATTCATTTAAAAAATTTTATATTCGTATAGATATTGAAAATAAAATATTAGAAATTCATAAAAAAAATTTTAAAGAACTTTAAGCATATAAAATAAACCATGAAAAAAACACTCTCCCTGGTTTGGTTTTTAGTGATCGCCCTAACCATCCAGGCACAGTACAACGAATGTATCCAGGATTTTAATACGATTGTTCATCGTATTAAAAACGATTATCCGGGATATGCCGATAAGGTCAATGATCAAAATCTTGCCGAACTCAAAGCCCTGGAACAAAAGATAAGAAAAAAAATCAAATCCTGTCCTGATTCCTGTAAAACGTATATGGATAGCTATGTATCGTGGTTTAAGGATAACCACTTAAGAATATCGGCAAACCACCAGGCTAAAAGGCCTACATCTCCTTCTACCCCAAAAAAATATTTTCAGGTGGAACCTGAAAAACTAAAAAACCCTTCGCATGGACTGGAAGGGATTTGGATCGGTTTTTGGGGCAAGCTTGCTGTAATTAAACAGGACACTAACCACTATAAAGGAATCGCCCTGGATTACCGGGGATACGATAAATACCAGGTAATTTTTGAGGGAACAGCCCGCAATGACAGCATCTTTGCCCTAACAACCTATTGGAATTTCAGGAAGTTTAATCCCCATCAAGAAATAGCATCCCTGCAACTGAACCACAAGGTGCTGGAAATTCATGATTATATCCGACTGGTAAGGCAAACGCATGATCCTGCCTTCGATCAGGCACTATTATCTTCCTATATTCCACGATTTCCCAATGGATTAAATACTTATCCGGTAGCATTACCACTGAGCGACAGTACTTTTTATTTAAGAATCCCAACATTTTATTCCGATTTATCCGAACAGCTTGTTACAAAACACTGGAATGAAATCATGTGCCGGCCCAACTTGATTATTGATATCCGGAACAATAGCGGTGGCCAGGATTACTATTATGAAAAACTGGCAGAACTTATTTATACTGGCCCCTACGAATCCAAAAATGTTGAATGGTATGCTTCCCGGGGGCATATTAAAGATATGGAGGATAATATTAAACAAGGGCACATAAAAGAAGGGTTTGAACAACAAGCAAAAGACTTGCTGGCCAGAATGAAAACCAATGTGGGAGGTTTCGTATTGCATCCTTATTATGAAGATAGTATTATTAAACAAGATACCATTTATCCTTATCCCAAAAAAGTAGGAATTATTCTTAATGAGAACAATGCTTCGTCGGCCGAACAATTTTTATTAACTGCACAACACAGCCGGAAAGTGATCACATTTGGAGCACAAAATACTGCCGGTATACTGGATTATTCAAATATCACCCCAAAAGAATTACCCTCCGGGAAATATCATTTATGGCTGCCTGCAACCCGCTCAGGAAGGCTTCCGGAAAATCCAATCGACAATATTGGAATCGCCCCGGATATTAAAATACCCTTTGAACCCAAAATTCAACTATATGACCGGTTGGATCAGTGGGTTTATTTTGTGCAACGTTATTTGGAAGCTAACAATTGAAAATTACAAAAAACGAAGAATTAGTAAAAGAATCCAGAATTATATTATGCCTTAAGCAGGCTTTGGCCTGTTGTTAGTTTGTACACAATATTTTATCTTCGTAAAGATTTTTTAAAGCAGACTTTCAATAAATACCTGTACAAAATCAAAGCTGTCAAAATCATCTATAGATATATGAACTTTAAAATTTCATCATCATATGTTCCAACGGGCGATCAGCCCGAAGCCATTAAACAACTGGTTGAAGGAATTGAACGTGGAGATAGATTCCAAACCTTACTGGGTGTAACCGGATCGGGAAAGACTTTTACCGTGGCCAATGTAATTGAAAAAGTAGAAAAACCAACGCTGGTATTAAGTCATAATAAAACACTTGCTGCCCAGCTATACAGTGAGTTTAAACAGTTTTTTCCCAACAATGCCGTGGAGTATTTCGTTTCGTATTATGATTATTATCAACCCGAAGCTTACCTGCCGGTAACAGACACATACATTGAAAAGGATTTGTCTATTAACGAAGAGATAGAGAAATTGCGTTTAAGTGCTACCTCCTCTCTCCTTTCCGGACGTAGGGATGTGATTGTGGTTTCGTCGGTATCGTGTTTGTATGGTATTGGTAACCCTGAGGATTTTCACAGCAACACAATTTTGATAAAGACAGGGCAAACATTAAATAGAAATCAGTTTTTACGTTCGCTGGTAGAAAGCTTATATTCGCGTAGCGAAATTGATTTTAAACCCGGGAACTTCAGGGTGAAGGGCGATACCATTGATATTTATCTGGCATATAGCGATCTTGGCTATCGGGTAATATTTTGGGGCGATGAGATTGAAGAAATTGAATCTTTTGATCCGCAGACCAATGAAATTATAGAATCATTAGATAGCGGAGTCATTTATCCTGCCAATATTTTTGTAACTACCAAAGAACGGATGCACCAGGCAATTCGGCAAATACAGGATGATCTGTTTCAACAGATTGAGTATTTTAAATCTATAGGAAAACCGTTGGAAGCCAAACGGATCAAAGAGCGGGTAGAATATGACCTGGAGATGATCAAAGAATTAGGTTATTGTTCGGGTATTGAAAACTATTCGAGATATTTTGACGGACGCAAACCTGGAACAAGGCCTTTTTGCCTGCTTGATTATTTTCCTGATGATTTTCTTACGGTAGTGGATGAAAGCCATGTCACCTTACCGCAAATACGAGCTATGTATGGAGGTGATCATGCCCGGAAGAAAAATTTAGTGGAATATGGATTTCGATTACCGGCAGCCATTGATAACAGGCCCTTAAAATTCGAAGAGTTTGAAGATTTAACCAATCAACTGTTGTTTGTTAGTGCTACTCCTGCAGATTATGAATTTGAAAAATGTGATGGTTTCTTTGTAGAACAGCTTATCCGGCCAACGGGATTAATAGACCCGGAAATAGAAGTCCGCCCGTCCCTCAATCAAATTGATGATTTGATGGAAGAAATCCATAAAAGGGCAGGTAAACATCAACGAGTGCTGGTAACCACACTCACTAAGCGAATGGCTGAGGAGTTAACCAAATACCTTACCCGTTTTGATTTAAAATGTAGATACATACATTCGGATATAGATACTTTGGAGCGCGTTGAGATTATGGATCAATTACGCGAAGGTATTATTGATGTATTGGTTGGAGTAAATCTGTTACGCGAGGGATTAGACTTGCCAGAAGTTTCACTTGTAGCTATTCTGGATGCTGATAAAGAAGGTTTTTTGCGTTCGGCTCGTTCGCTAACCCAAACATCGGGACGTGCAGCCAGAAATCTGGAGGGAAAAGTGATTATGTATGCTGATAATATTACCCGATCGATGCAACAAACCATTGATGAAACCAACAGAAGACGTGAGAAACAGCTTCTATATAACGAAAAACATGACATCACACCCACACAAATTGTTAGAACTTCCAAATCTTTGATGGCAGGGAAACATAAAAAAGCCTATGCGGAACCTGAAAAACTTAATGTAGCAGCTGACCCAATCGTAAAATACATGGATAAAAAGGCTCTGGAAAAAGCGATAGAAAAAAATAAACACTCTATGGAGAAAGCGGCCAAAGAACTTAATTTTAAAGAAGCTGCAAGATTACGCGATGAGATGTTTGCTTTGCAGGAATTAGTAAATAAAAAATAAAAAAACGCTACCAACTTATAGATAGCGTTACAAAAACAAATTAAAAAATTGTTTAATCATAAATATGTTTTTAACAATTTACTTCGTGAGGTGTGTCTAAGCCTGCGTATTGCTTTTTCTTTAATTTGCCTCACTCTTTCCCGGGTTAACCCAAGCCTGTCGCCAATTTCTTCGAGGGTCATTTCTTGAATCCCAATACCAAAAAACATTTTTAGAATATCGCGTTCACGTTCGGTTAATGTTGCCAACGAGCGTTCAATTTCTTTCATTAGCGATTCATTGATTAGCGTATTGTCGGCATTGGGAGAATCATCATTTTCGAGCACGTCAAGCAAGCTGTTGTCTTCGCCTTCCTGAAAGGGAGCATCAACCGAAATATGCCTACCGGATACCCTCATGGTATCCGTAATTTTATCTTTTGGCAAATCCAAAGCATCGGCAATTTCATCAGGAGAAGCAGCTCTTTCATTTTCCTGCTCAAACCGAGAAAGTGCTTTATTAATTCTATTTAATGAGCCCACTTGGTTTAAAGGCAAACGAACAATTCTTGACTGTTCTGCAAGCGCTTGCAAAATCGATTGTCTTATCCACCAAACAGCATAAGATATAAATTTAAAACCACGGGTTTCATCAAATTTTTCAGCAGCTTTAATTAACCCTAAATTCCCTTCATTAATCAAGTCGGGTAATGTTAATCCCTGGTTTTGGTATTGCTTGGCAACAGAAACAACAAACCTTAAATTCGCTTTAGTCAATTTTTCCAAAGCAGCCCTATCTCCCTTTTTAATCCTCTGTGCCAACTCAACCTCTTCTTCAACGGTAATCAAATCCTCTTTGCCAATTTCGTGCAAATACTTATCCAAAGAGGCAGTTTCCCTATTGGTAATTGATTTGGTAATTTTTAACTGTCTCATGGGCTATTTTAAAATTTCATCGAATTTATAGCATATTAATTTTAGTTTCAATAAAAAAATAAATCACTTTTTGTTGATTTTATCATTATTCTAATTCTACCCGGTAAACATAAATATATTTTCCACCGGGATACATTCCTTCAATCTCAACTTCAACCCCTAAACCAATATTTCTTAATACCTGTTTAATATCATCAACATGTGAAATTTTTTCACCCTGGATATAAGTAATAACAAAACCTTCTTTTATACCAGCTTTTTTAAGTGCGCCATCATTTTTTATATCAACCACTTTAACTCCGGTTTTAATCCCTAAACGTCTTTGATCACTAGTACTTAGCTTTTGAAAATCAGCACCTAAAATGGCTAAATATTCATCGGCTTTAATAATCTTAGTTGTTCCATACATATTACGTAAGATTACATCTATTTGTTTCTTTTTATTCGCTCTTTTAATGGTTATATTTACTTTCTCTCCAGGCCTGTATCTGCCAATTTGTCCAGTTAATTCTGCAACACTATTGATCTTTACATCATTAATCTCCAAAATAACATCTCCCGATTTTAATCCTGCTTCTTTTGCGGCTCCATCATCAGTAACGCCTGCAATTAAGACACCTTCAATTTTATCTAAATTATATTTTTCAACCAACTCTTCGGTAACGTCTCTAATTTCAACACCCAGCAAGGCTCGTTGCACTTCGCCATATTTTATAATATCCGAAACAACCTTACGTACGATATTAACAGGAATTGCAAAAGAATATCCTGAATAAGCTCCCGAAGGCGAAAGGATCGCTGAATTAATACCTACTAGTTCGCTTTGCATATTTACTAAAGCTCCGCCACTATTCCCTTTATTTACCGCTGCATCTGTTTGGATATACGATTCAATAGGATATCTTTGATCTTGTAAGATATTTATATTACGTGCTTTTGCACTCACTATTCCGGCTGTGACAGTAGAAGTTAAATTAAAAGGATTACCAACTGCCAAAACCCATTCACCAATTTTTATATCATCTGAGTTTCCCATAGCAATGAATGGCAAGTTTTTGCCATCAATTTTTAATAATGCCAAATCGGTTCCTGGATCTGTACCAACCAATTCGGCGGTATAAGTTCTCCTGTCATTCAATACTACCTGAATTTCATCTGATTTTTCTATTACATGATTATTGGTAACAATATATCCATCATCCGTAATAATTACTCCTGATCCAAATGAAACAGCAGGTTGACGCGAATAACGGTCGCCAAAGAAAAATTCATATAGAGGGTTGCCATAATAATCGTTTCGTAAGTTATATTTTGATGTTACATGAACTACTGCATTTACACTATTTTCGGCAGCTGTTGTAAAATCAAAAATCTCACCTAACGGACTGACAGGATATTGAGTATACTTAACCTGGTTAGAATCGTTTATGAGTTCTAATGTACTTTGTTTTTGCTGTTCAGCATCAGGTACTTGAGTTAACTCTTTTTCATAAAAATTAGCATATATAATTATCGCTAAAAATGCAGATAATAATGAAATTACTACATTTCCTAATAAATTTTGAGCTTTCATGATAAATTAGATTTAAATTAATAAATTTACTTGCTGTAAAATCTATACAGGCAAAATTAATGCCTGCAAGGCATATAATATAATACATTTAACAATATTTAACAAATAATAAGTTATTGTAACGATTTTAATATCAATTTATCATTATACAAAAATAAACGGATGAGGTTCACTTTCTCGAAATATCAAGGTACAGGTAATGATTTTATAATTATCGACAACAGAGATCATTCAGTAAATTTAACCCAAAAACAAATAGCACAGATATGCGACCGCAGATTTGGTGTAGGTGCCGATGGATTAATGCTTTTAGAAAAACATCCCACGCTAGATTTTAATATGCGCTATTTTAATTCAGACGGAAACGAAGGATCCATGTGTGGAAATGGAGGAAGATGTTTGGTTGCTTTTGTAAAATCGTTAGAAATTATTGATGAAGAAACTATGTTTAATACAATTGACGGAGCACATCATGCCTTTATTAAACAAAAAGATATTGTTGCCCTACAAATGCAGGATGTTAAAAAAGTATTAAAAATGGATGGAAACTTTTTTGTTAATACGGGTTCTCCTCATTATGTTATTTTTTCGCAAAATATAAAGGATATAGATGTTTATACCGAAGGGAAAAAAATTAGAGAAAGTGCGCTTTTTGCCCCAAAAGGTACCAATGTTAATTTTGTTGAAATTAATAACAACAATCTTTTTGTAAGAACTTTCGAACGGGGGGTTGAAAACGAAACATTATCCTGTGGAACCGGAGTAACTGCAGCTGCGATTTGCGCATCGGCTGGACAATATACTGACAAAAATTCACTGGATATTATCACACGGGGCGGAAAACTTAATGTACGTTTTCAAAAAAACACCAACCACTCATACACACATGTATGGCTAACAGGGCCTGCAAAATTTGTTTTTAAAGGTGAGTTTGAATTTTAAACACTTGCTAATAAATATTGTCCAATGTAAAACCAAAAATAGAATCACTATGAGAAAAAATTATTTTCTAACCACATTATTTGGCCTCTTACTTATACCGTTTTTAACAGAGGCACAAACTACTTCAGAAGATAAAGATGAGATTATAAAAACGTTAAATACCCAAATGGAGTATTTGAATCATCGATTGGACCGGTTGGAAAAACTTACCGACGATGTGCTATGGAACCAAAAAGTTGGCGACATTGCTTTTGTTGACAAAGTTTACATTTATGGGCCGCCCAAATGGAAAGAAGAAAATCCGACAGCAATGGGAGCTGGCAATCCTGTAAAATTCTGGGCTTATACCTTTGTGCCAAAGGATATTGATCCATCCAAAAAGTATCCTTTGATTGTACTGCCTCACGGCGGTGTTCATGCAGATTTTACTACCTATTATACACACATTATACGTGAATTAATGGCTCAACAATACATAGTGGTTGCAGCCGAATACAGAGGTAGTACGGGCTACGGCAAGTCGCATTACGAGAAAATTGATTACGGAGGATTAGAAGTAGAAGATGTGGATGCCAGCCGTCAGTTTATGATTGACAACTATGATATTGTAGATAAAAACCGGGTTGGAATTATTGGATGGAGCCATGGTGGATTAATTACGCTTCATAATATTTTTGATCATCCAAAACATTATAAAGTAGCTTTTGCCGGAGTTCCTGTAAGTGATTTAATTTCCCGCATGGGATATTATACTGACAGCTACAGAGCTTTATATTCAGCGGATTACCATATTGGCAAAACGGCTTATGAAGATGTAAATGAATATCGCAGAAGATCACCGGCATGGAATACACACAAATTTCAAAACACGCCATTGCTTATCCATACCAACACCAACGATGACGATGTAAATGTACTTGAAGTAGAACACCTCATAAAATCGCTTAAAGCAGATGGAAAAAAATTCGAATATGAAATTTACCAGGATATTCCGGGTGGCCATTCATTCGATAGAATGGATACTAAAGAAGCAAGAAATATACGGGTAAAAATTTATAAATTTTTAGGCCAATACTTAAAACCACCAAAACAAATTAACTCAGTGGACGATTTAGAAAAAGCTGCTTATCGATTTAAATAAGACACAAAAAAAACAAAGAATTCACTTAAAAATGGCTGTTAAAAAAACAGCCATTTTATTTTAATTTAATAAATATTTATTAAGCATCAATATTTGCATATTTAGCATGCTTTTCGATAAATTCTCTACGGGGTGGAACTTCATCGCCCATCAACATAGAGAAAATCCTATCTGCTTCTGCAGCACTATCTACAGACACCTGTCTGAGTTTTCTAAACGCTGGATCCATTGTAGTATCCCATAACTGTTCGGCATTCATTTCACCCAAACCTTTATATCGTTGGATAGAAACCGCTCCTTCTCTACCCTGTCCTATCTCATCAACAGCTCTTTTTCGGTCTTCTTCACTCCAACAATAACGCTGTGTTTTGCCTCTTTTAATTAAATATAACGGTGGTGTAGCAATATATAAATTGCCTCTATTGATTAATTCGGGCATGTACCTAAAGAAGAATGTCATCAGTAATGTTTCAATATGGCTACCATCTACATCGGCATCACACATTATTATTATTTTATGGTATCTTAATTTTTCCAAATTAAGTTCTTTACTATCTTCCTCGGTACCCATTGTAACACCCAGTGCAGTAAATATATTTTTTATCTCTTCGTTTTCATATATTTTATGCTGCATAGCTTTTTCTACATTCAGGATTTTACCTCTTAAAGGAAGTATTGCTTGAAACCTTCGGTCTCTTCCTGATTTAGCAGTACCTCCAGCCGAATCACCCTCAACAATAAACAATTCTGTTTTTTCAGGATTTCGATCGGAGCAATCTGAGAGTTTTCCGGGTAAGCCAGAACCGGAAAGTACATTTTTACGTTGTACTAATTCTCGTGCTTTACGAGCAGCATGCCTTGCAGTAGCTGCCATAATTACTTTTTGAACTATTAATTTCGCATCTTTAGGATTCTCCTCAAGATAATTGGCCAGCTGTTCGCTTACTGCCTGGTCAACAGCACCCATTACGTCGGAATTTCCTAGTTTTGTTTTTGTTTGGCCTTCGAACTGAGGCTCTTGAACTTTAACGGAGATAACGGCTGTTAAACCTTCTCTAAAATCATCACCACTAATATCAAATTTTACTTTTGAAAGCAACCCTGATTTTTCAGAATAGCTTTTTAAAGTACGCGTAAGGCCTCGCCTAAATCCTGCAAGGTGGGTTCCTCCTTCAATAGTATTAATATTATTAACATATGAATGCACATTTTCAGAAAAAGAAGTATTATAACAAAGTGCTATTTCAACAGGGATACTATTTTTTTCGGTATCAAGATAAATTGAATCACTTATTAATTTTTCGCGAGTAGCATCTAAAAAAGAGACAAACTCTTTTAAACCCTCTTCGGAATAAAATGAATCAGATCGATATCCATTACCATTACCATTACCATTTCCATTTCCATTTCCATTCTCTTCCAGCTCTCGCTTATCGGTAATGGATAACCGAATTCCTTTATTCAAAAATGCCAATTCGCGTAAACGAGATGCTAATATTTCATATTTATACTCAGTAACAGCAAAGATGGAATCATCAGGTTTAAACGTAATAATCGTACCTGTTTTATCAGTAGTTCCTACTTCTTGAATATCACTTACAGGTTTCCCGATTTTATAATCCTGTACATAAATTTTCCCTTCACGATGAACTTCAGCATGTAGCGATGATGATAAAGCATTTACACAAGAAACACCTACACCATGCAGACCACCGGAAACTTTATATGAATCTTTATTAAATTTTCCACCGGCATGAAGAACGGTCATTACAACCTCAAGTGCTGATTTACCTTCTTTCTCATGAAAATCAACAGGAATCCCTCTACCATCATCTGTTACAGTAATTGAATTATCTTCATTAATAATCACATCAATGGAATTACAATATCCTGCAAGTGCTTCGTCAATGGAGTTATCAACTACTTCGTACACTAAATGATGCAATCCTTTATCGCTAATATCGCCGATATACATTGCGGGGCGTTTACGTACCGCTTCAAGCCCTTCTAAAACCTGGATGCTTTCTGCTGAATAACCGTTTTTTTCTATCTTATTCAAAGCATCCTTTAATTCATCCTTATTTAAATCACTCATTGTTTTATTATTTATTTATTAAAACAAAATTGCCCAATTACGGATAAAAAATATCCGATATATTTTATTTTTGAACTATTTTAATTAATGGATTATATAGTATTTCTTAAGGCCAAAAAACATATCTGTAAAATACTGTATACCAAAAGATTACAGCACTAAATCGCTTTCGTTTAAATATCATGTAAATATACTAAAAATTAATGATTTTTAAGTATTTAAAACCTTATAAAATAGAGGATTTTATTAACAATAAATTCACACTTTTTTGCGTGATTTTTAACGCATTAAAATGCATAAGTAATACCTAACAAAACATTAAACCCATAGGTTGGATAATAGTTCCAGTGGTAATAATTATCGGACAGGATATTGTTAAATTGGATAAACCCTGATAAAATTTTGGAATAGCGGTATTCGGCGCCAATATTAATATCAATAACAGACTCCAATTCTGCAAAATTTCCAGTATTATCTAATTTTGCATATCGATTGCCTAAAGAAAAGATATCTCCTTTTAAAATTATCTTATCGCGTAAATTATAGCGGGCAGAAAAAGTAAGGTCAAAAGAAGGTTTATGCCAGGGTTTTTGTTCGATATCCATTTTATAATTACGATAATTGGCTTTGATATGTAGATATAACTTTTCATTGGGAGCTAATGACAATTCACCGAAATAACTTACCAATTCTATATTATCGTATACAACTGAAAATTGATTGCCTGTACTATCGGTAAGTGCCAAATTATTTACAAAAAAGGGCATATTATCAATTAATGAATAAGATACTTTAAAATTATAATACGTGGTAGAATTAAAATTCCCACGAATACCTCCATACAAAATCAACTTATGGTCGGTGTTTAACATACTCTGGCCTGGAACAATAAATGGATTAATGCTAATTGTTTTAAGAAAATTGTTGACCTCAATTTTACCATCTACCCCAGCATACGGAATAAGGAAATGATTGGCAACATCATATTCCAAAAGGCCCACGGGATAATAATAGGTGTTTGTATTATTCTCTTTAATGTCGGAATAAATATTAATTCCTGCTTTTACTCTCCATTTATCACCAAACTTACCTACCCAGGGATTGATATTTATAATTGTATTATTGGAGGAATCGACATTTTCACTAACCGAATAATGTTCAATGCCTACTTTTGCTCCAACCATTTCTTCTGAAAAAATTTTATTTAAATCACCTTTAACTTTAAATCCAAGCTCATTGTTGCTAAAATCATCTTTAACGTAGTCAATGCCTACGTTAAAATCATAATTAATATGATTAGAATCTACATAGGTGCTTTTATAGTTGGCACTCATGTTAAATTTAAAATATTTCTGACGGATATCGTCTTTTTCCATTGAGGTGTCGATTTTTGTATCGTAACCGTAAAAATAACGAGTATCGCCTTGCACACCTAAATCACCCTGTAGGGTAGCGTTTTTAAAAAACTTTTTGCCAAATAACTGCAAATCGTTATCACTATAGCCAGCAAAAACTCTTTCATCATTTAATAATTCGACTTTGGCATATGATGCAGAGTACTTATAATAAACACCCAAAGTATAATCTTCGGAACGTTTACTGTTAATATAAGTTTCGAGTAATGGAAGTGTTTTTGTTCCAACACCAACTCTAATATAAGAATTATATAGTTTGGTTAATGGCTCACTAACCATTCTTGCAGGTTTTATAGGGTTTATAGTATAACCAACATTTATGGGTTTGGTTTGCAAAAGATAATTTACTTCTGGCACCACCTTTACAGTATCCAAAATCTTAGGTAAATAAGATATCTTATTTGCATCGGATATGGTTGGCTCATAAGGTTTAACAACCTTTACTTCTTTAGTTAGATTTTCTTGCGAAAAAGCATTTAAACCAATAAAAAGTAAAGAAAATAAAATAATATATATGATTAGATTTCGATTCATATCAAATTTATTTTATCATTAATTAATGCTATGTATTGTGTATGTTGACAACTATTCATTTTTATCTTTTTCAAATTCCAATAAAATTTCGTCAGACTCCTCTTCATCCATATCTAATTTTTCATCTTCAATGATCTGATTGTATTTCTCTTTTGCAATTCTTATAATATCGTCATCGGCATCAGGATTATAATTATCGATAATACTTTTAAGGGTGTGTTTGGCCTGAAACTTATCATCTTTAGCAACATAAATATCAGAAAGTAAAATAAAAGCTTTGGCTAACCAGTATTCTTGTGAAGTATTTTGCGAAGCAAAATCAAATATCTCATGCTCAGCCACATCATAATGTTTATCATTAAAATAAATTTTACAAATTAAGTATTTAGCTTCTGCACCTTCTTTGCTATTTACATCTTCGGAAATAATTCGAAACTCATCTAAGGCTAAATCAAAATTCTCTGTTTGATAAAGTGATTTTCCTTTTTTATATCTGGCTTCACGTTTTAATTCGCCAGAAATTTTTTCGGTATGCAACAACTTATTAGCAGATTGTATGGTATTTTTATAATCATTTAATTGATAATTACAACGCATTTGCCCAGCTCTTGATTCAATTAAATGGGTATTTAATTCGGCTATTTCTTCTAACTGTTTATAATGGCTAAATGCTTTTTTATAATCACCAAAATCATAATTAATAGAAGCCGCTTCTACTAAAGCCTGTTCAGTAAATGTATTTTTAGTTTTATCTATAACAAAATTATAAGCTTCCAGTGCTTTTTCATTATTTCCCATTCTATTATAACATTCGGCTAAATAAAAGTGTGCATTAAGAATAAAAGAACCGTTTTTAAACTCATTTAAATAGTTATTAAATTGTAAAATTGATTTTTCACAATTACCTGTCATATATAATTTTTCTGCAGAGATATAGGTTAATGAATCTTGCTCGCTAACACTAACATCGGCAAATTCACCCAGGCTGTTTGCATAAGCAAAATAAGTATCCACATCATTCATATCCACATAAATATTTTTAATGCCGGTAAGGGCATTTTTTGCTTCGGTTGTTCCGGGATATTCGGCAACTACACGCTTATAATATTTTAGTGCTTCGTCGTTGTTATCGTTATTGTAATAGATTAAACCCAGCTGTACCAATGATTTTTTAATATAACTACTTGAGGGAAATTCATCTACTATTCGCTTATACAATTGTAAAGCCACTTGAGCATTTTGCTGATCCAAATTACTTTTTGCCATTTCAAACAACGCATCATCTACGTAGGCTGATTCAGGATGTTCATTAATCAATCGCTGCATTGTATTTATTTTTTTCTCGGGCCGGTTTAATAGCCCCAGTGAAAAACCTCGTTGAAACAGCGCATAATCTTTATCGAGTAATCCGATTTCTACTGTTTTATCATAATACTCAATAGCGGTCCAGTAACTACGACTAATAAAATAGCTATCCCCTATCCTATTGTATGCATCGGCAACAGTCCTTGATTTTTCGTTTTTGGTAAAACCAATATATTTTCTAAACCATTTAATTGCATTTGGATAATCTTTTAATTTAAAATAAGCATATCCCATATTATAATGTGCCAGCTCGTATTTGTCAAGCTCAAAAGCACCTGTAGTTAATAAAAAGGTATTATACCCTTCAACCGCTTTTTCGTATTCGCCAAGCTGATAGAAAGCCTCAGCTTTCCAGTAATTAGCTTGTGCATAAATTGCTTTATTATATCCGGGATATTGTAAAGATTTATTCAATGTCTGAATAGCTTGTTCGTAATGTAAATTATTATAAAGCTCTAATCCACGATAATAGGCTACTTTCTGATAAGCTTCTTTCATTGCATGATCCATTTCAGAAATTTTTTCTAAAGAATTTAATGCTTCTTTATAGTTGCTGGTATACATGTATGCCATTACTAAAAAGTTATATGCATCATCTAGCCGGTTGGAATTAGGATAGATTTCTATAAAATCATGAAATGCATCTATTGCTTCGTTAAATGGTGAATGAAACAACTCATAGGTTAACAACGCATAGTTAAAAAGTGCTTCTTCTTTTATTTCCGGATCAAAATCGAGTTTGGATGCAAACTCAAAAGCAAAACGGGCTTTTTTCTTTTGGCCCAGTTCAATATAACAATCGGCTAAATGAAAATAAGCATTTTGAGCTAGCTGATCGTTTTCGTTGGTAACCTTTTCGAATGCAACAGCAGCACTATCATATTGTTCGGCTCTATAATAGCAGTAACCAAGTTGGTAATAATCTTCGCGAGAAATATTTTTTGCATCGTCAGCATGTTTTTGCAAATATTCCAATGCATTATCAAATTCATGTTTTTTGTAGTACGAATCGCCAATTACTTTAGCAATTTCTGGTGCACGTTTAGCACTAGCTGATTCGAGAAGCTTCGGAGCATAATCAATAACCTCATCATATTTACCTTGTAAATAATAAATTTGGGTGATATAATAGGGAACTACTGGAGCAAAAGTCTCGTTATTACTTAATCGTTGAAATCCCTGTAAAGCTGTTTCGTAATTTTTTTCCTCGTAAGCTATATGCGAATAATAATAAAGAGCCGGGGCTGTATATTTCGTATTTACATCTTTAATTTCATAAAAAGCAGAACCAGCATCGTCATAATTCCCTAATATAAAATGACTATATCCCAGTTTAAAATAATATTCAGAAAGTTCATCTTTTTCTAATTGTCTCTTATCTACACGATTAAACCAGTCGATTGCCTGTTGATATTTTTTTTGGCGGTATTGAAATTCACCCATATGGAAACGTGCCATATTTACCTTTGAGTTTTCCGGATGTTCGGCAATAAACGTAGAGATTAAATACTCGGCATCCTGGTTAAATAATTCCAACGCACATAAAGCTTCGTAGTATCGAGCATTGGCTTTAAATTCGGGTTGAGCATCGCCATAAGATTCAATTGCATCGCGAAAATGTTTTTGTGCAACACCATATTTTTCTTTTTCAAAAAGGTCAAGCCCTGTTTTATATGCTTTATCAGGATTTGTAAACACCATAGTTTCCTGAGCATATAACGATATTTGAGAAAATAAAATAAGGTTTATTGCAATTATAAGAATATGCTTTGCATGTATCATAATCTATAGTCTTGAAATTCGCACTAATTTAAAAAGAATATACGGAACAGCGTTTTAATTCCTATGATTTTAATTAACATAAAACTGTTAATTTCCTAAAATATTATCTTTTCTAAGCACAATATGATTTACTTATTAACAATTCCTGTTTCGGTTTTAAATTTTTATCTACATTTGTGAGTAAGCAAATAGTATACCATGTATTTTTTAAAAACAGAAGGAACCAATAAAATCCCTGATTATGTTCAAATCAGAGATGATAATTTTGTTTTAATTGCACATTTTAGAACAACAAATCCCGAAAACCAAATTAAAAAATTTGGATTACAAACGTTCAAAGAACGTATTGAAGAATTAATTAAGAAAGCGCCAATTGGAACGCTTTATAAACTATAAAGATTATGGCTTTAGATACAATTATTGAATTTGAAAATGCACAAATCTTTCAGAAAGATAATTTGATATTAAAAGATGTAAATCTTTCGATAACCAAAGGAGAATTTATTTATTTTATAGGGAAAGTAGGTAGTGGAAAGACCAGTTTAATAAAAACCATGAACGCCGAAATACCACTTAAAGAAGGTGAAGGTAAAGTTGCGGATTTTGATTTGACTAAAATAAAGATAAAACAGGTTCCTTATTTACGAAGAAAACTAGGCATTGTTTTCCAGGATTTTAAATTATTAACCGATCGTACTGTTTTCGATAATTTACAATTTGTACTTAAAGCCACCGGATGGAAAAACAAAAATGAGATAAACGATCGGATTGCTGATGTGCTGGATCGTGTAGGATTAAGCTACAAGGGGTACAAAATGCCGCATCAACTTTCTGGAGGCGAGCAACAACGCGTAGTAATTGCAAGAGCACTGCTAAATGATCCTGAAATTATTTTGGCCGACGAACCAACAGGGAACCTTGACCCAGAAACATCGGAAAACCTGATGAAAATATTATTTGACATAAGTAATAACGGGCGAGCTGTAATTATGGCAACCCATGATTATAACATGGTAAAAAAATTTACCGCCCGAACCTTTAAGTTTGAAGACGGAAAAGTCACCGAACAGGACCAGACCAAAGAGATTGATTTTGAAAAATTGAAGGAATCATAAACCTCTTATTTCCTTTTTGAAAATACTTTTTATTTCTTTTAAATCAGTTTTTGTTATTAGAAATTTTCTTAATGATATTTTCCCGATACTACAAAAACTGATTAATTTAACCATTGTGGTAGAAAGATAAGATAGCGAAGCAGCTATGCCTGCTCCAATCACTCCATATCTGGGTATCAAAAAAAGAGATAAAAGAATAATAACAATTACTCCAACAATACTACTGATACTATTAATATGATGTTTGCCTGTCCCAGAAAAATATGAACTAATAATAAATGATATACTAAAGAAAAAAATTCCTGGTGATAGCGATTGAATAATCGCTTGCATATTAATAAACTCATCTCCAAAAATAAACTGATATACCTCAGAAGGAATAAAAATCAGAAAAAGAATTGCACATAAAGCTAAGATGCTTGCCAGCTTAATAAATTTAATCGTTAAATCGATGGTGTATTTTTTATTCCGCGAATTTACTATTCTTGAATGTTGGACATACGCAATACTTCTGCTCAGAATCCAAACAGACTCAACCAGAGAAACCGCATTTGAATAAATACCTACATCAGCAACACTAACAAAATGATTCAAAAAATAATAGGCTAACCGAAAACTTAAAACCTGAGCTAAAATATCAAGCTGATTAAACGACCCAAATTTCAGATGTTTCTTAATGCCAATAAAATACTTATAAAAAGGGAAAAAATATTTTGCTCCTGTGTAATCATTAAAAGTAAATATATAACTTAAAATGGCGGAAAATGAATAACCAAAATACAATGCGGTTATATATGAATCGATAGACGACTTCTTTTGGAAGATTATTAAATAAACAATTACGATTAAAGTAGTTATAATTTGAGTTATGGTAACATAATTAACCTGATGAATTTTTTTATTTGCATGAAGAATTGCATTATTAATACCGGTAAATGAAAGGATTAATGATAATACAACTATATGAAAATGATAATCTGAAGGGATTCCTTCGAAAAAGTTTAAAAATATTTTCAATCCAAAAACCATTAAGATTGACCATAAGTAAGCCGGTACTACTAATAATGAGAAATTAAACCTGGGTAAAAGATACGTTAATCCACCAGGGCCAATAACACCTGCAAATATGATTATAAATGCGATCGTAGTAATGATTAATCCCTGAACTCCTTTCCCCGCTGCACCCAAATAATTGGATATAATAATCGCAATTACCAGGTTAAAAATTCCGGATAATATTTTTGTGAAAAAAGTATTTACTATTTGTCTAAACATTTAAAACTTCCTCATATATTTTTAAATATTTATATCCCACCTTTTCGAAACTAAAATTTTCGTAAGCATAATTGGCAAGCAACTGTTTATCAAAATCCTGATAATGATCTAACATAAAGTTTAATTTATCTACCAATTGTTCTTCATTTCCTTTTTCTATTAATATCCCTTTTTCTTTATCCAAATGCTCTTTAATTCCTCCTACATCAGTCGACAGAACAGGTAAACCGGCAGCAAAAGCTTCAATAATAACGCAGGGTAGGTTTTCGTAATTACTAAATAAAACTAAAAAAGCTGATTTTGCCATATATTGAGCAACCTCAGCATATTCTTTCTTTCCACAAAAATTAACATAATTTCCGGTTAATCCCAACGAATCAGAAATTTCAATTAAAGCCTCATTTTGTTCTGAGTTAATTATATTTAATACAAAATCCTGCCTCATCAAACGAAGCTTTGAAATACTTCGTAATAAACCCGAAATATTTTTATGTTCGTCTCTTATGTTTGAAACATGTAAAATCGATTTTTTATACTCATCGGGATTTGATTGAGTTTGAAAAACTTCCGTTTCAACAACATTAGGAATAACTGCATATTTCGCATAAACTCCTGACACCGTCATTGCCTTCTTTAAATTTGCTGTTACCGGGATAACTTTTCTTGCCTTTTTCCCAATATAGTTATAAAAGTGTCGTTTTAAAAAATTAATTCGCTGATAAGTTCCGTTTAAAAAGCCAGTCCAATGTTCGGTAAAAATATAGGGTATCTTATAAATTGAAGATAGAAGAAAAACGACAATTCCTATTGGATATAGTACATTTCCATGAATTAAGTCGGGTTTACCAAACCTTTTTTGTATATAATGCATTCCTCTTATATAATAATAAATATACTTTAACTTACTCAACCACTTGCTCTTAAAATAGAATATCACTTCAACTAAATTTTCTTCACTATTATTTTCAACAATCTCATATTTTCTTTTAAGGCCATGGTCTTTAATAACATGTAAGCATAAAACTTTATTATACAAACCAACAGCTTTTGCATGTCGTTTTACAAAATCACCTCTAAAAGGAAATAATCGGGTAGGATACCAGGATGAAAGAAAAAGTATTGTATATTTATCTGATTGCATAAAATAAAAATATACTCAAAACTATCGAAAAATAAATAATGAACAAAGCATGAAAGTAAATTTACTTATCATTGGAGCAGGCAGGAGCGGCACTACTAGCTTATGCGAGCATCTTAAACATCATCCTGAAATTTGTTTTTCTACAATAAAAGAAATTCCATTTTTTTCTATAGAAAAGATATATCAACGTGGATACAAATATTATCACTCTTTTTTTAAACACCCCGAAAAACCTGTTATAGCATCGTCCGATACATACCTCTTAATAGACCAGAAAGCGCCTGAAAGAATTAAACAATATAATCCGGATATGAAAATTATCATTCTTTTGCGAGAACCTGTGGAGAGGGCTTATTCTTCTTACATTTATGCAATTAATAATGGACATCAAAATAAAGAAATTGGACTTAAAGAATCTTTTTTAAAAGAGAAAGATTTTATAAACCAAAAAGATATAGTTACACGAAATAATTTAGGACATTTCTATTCAGGATTATATTATAAACACATTAAGTACTGGATGAAATTCTTTCCTAAAGAGAATTTCCTGCTGTTAAAAACTTCTGAGCTTCAAACCCATACCTCAAAAACCTTATCCACAATAAGTTCTTTCCTTGGTATCTCTGATTTTAAAAACATGAATGAACTACATATTAATAAAGCTTCAGGTGTAAAGTCAATGTTTCTACACCGTTTTTTTATTGACCGCAATAATTCAATCAGAAAATTCTTTGGATTTATCACTCCCGTTTTTATTAAAAAGATAGTTTTTAATTCGGGTATTATTGAAAAAATTAATCAATTAAATACAAAAGAAACCAATTACTCCAAACTTTCAGAGGAAGATAAAAAAATGGCAACACCCTACTTTGCTGAAGATTTAAAAAACCTTAAGAAGGAGTTTGATATTACCTTCTGATATAATTTTTCCGGATACCTTTTTTTAACAGATAACGAATATACTCCTGACGTAAAGTTGTTTTTGCAGAATTATTTTTTATCTCAAAAGGGACTCGTTGTAGATGGTATTTTAAAAATTCATCTTTAAACCCGGCACACCCAAAAGTCAAGTCCAGATTCAGTTCATGATCCGCATAAATGCTTTCAAAAAATTGTTTGGAAACGTTAAAATCAGTAAACGGAAAAGCGAAAAGGTTAAAATCCGGATTTATGTATTTTTGCACCCACCTTACACTTTCTTTTACCTGGCGATATTGCTCTTCGAAAGTTATATTGAAAAATTCGGGATGGTCTACACCATGTGCTCCAATATAAAAATCCTGCTTCATTAATGTTTTTATTTCATCGGTAGATAAATAGGGACTTTTATTTTTTAAAAAATCATCAAAATCAACCTCTAAATAATTCGCTATTTTATCTAAAATAAATTGACTTGAATAGGTTACTTGTAAAACCGCATTTTTTAATGATATGAAGCGGGTTGAATTTACTTTTAAAATTTCTGTTATCCATTTTAATTCCTGAGCATTTGATTTACTTAATCGTTCAATAATCAAACTGCTTTTAAAGCGATAAAATAATGCTTTATTATCCACAAATCCTGAGTTAATAAAAAAGATAGCCGGAATTCCTTTTTCTTTTAAAATCGGAGCGATAAAATCTTTCACTTCCCTTAACCCGTCATCAAAAGTAAAAAGGACGCTGTTTTTAGTTAAAGGTTTACTGTTTTTTATTGAATATACCAGGTCTTCAGCACTTATGGGTTCAAAAAATTTTAATATAACCGCTAAATCATTTTTAAACTGATTGATGGAACGTAACCGATACAGATTTTTAAGGTGAGCCGGAGGTTCATCACTTATAGCATGGTATAAAGGGATAAGCAACTTTTTATTTGATATTTGAATAAGTTTTTGAAGCATTAGAACCATTTATTTAGTGGCCAGGGTAAATTATTTTGTTTGTATACACTGTAAAAAACAGGCTTTGCGCCAAATCCTGCAAAGAATCGGGCGAGGCCTTCTACATTTCCTCCTTCAAAGTCGAGGATGTAATCTTTGCCTGCATATTTTTTTATGATGGTATCGATGATTAAAAACATGGCTGCTTTGTTCTTTCCCTGGTTATTAGATGATGAAACCAACATCGTTATCCGTTTTTTAAAGATAACAAAAAAAGCGGCAGCGATTAAACTCCCTTCCTCATTTAAAACGCCAATACTTTCGTATTCGGCTTTATATTGAATGGTATTAATCAACGAATGTAAAATTTTATAATGCCATTCTTTTAAATTATTAACGGGGTTTGCTTTTTTGAACATAAAAATACTCATTGCATCTACATCAGAGACTATGTTCAATGTATAATTAGATGCTTTTTTCAAATTCCGTTTAGTGTTTTTATGATACGAATCAACTAACCGTTCATAACTGCTACTTAATGATAATTCATAATTTTTCTTTAAAGCCTGGGCTACAATAAATTTATTTTCTGCATTAAGCTGAATATGAATATATCGAAACAATGATTTGATCTTGTCTGAAAAATAGTGGTTTATATTTTCATTATCATGAGCGTAAAAAATTCCTAATTGCTGACAAAAAGGGGGTTGTACCAGGTATTTCAGTCCAAGCTTTTGCTTAACAGTCAAGGGCATTACCCCCTCATAATCACCCAACACCAATGCATTCCACCCTGGTGATACGATATCGAGGTACCACGAAAGGGCATATACTAAACCATTGTAGGAATTTTCGATAGTTAAATCCCACTTTTGTTTATTTATTTGATTATGTTTTAGGTATTCTATTTTCAATGATGAGAGCGTTTATCAATTAAACCTTTTTGTTACGATTACTTTTCAAAAATTATTTCTAACATTTTTTTATATACCGGCTCCCATCCTTTCCAATGTCCGTGGTCGCTTACCGACTCGTTATGCCACAAACTGATAAAGGTTCCGTTTACCTCTTTTACTTTGCTGATAATCTCTTCAATTTTCTGCACCGCCGCATCAACATCTAATTTTAAATATTGATTGAGCGTTGTATCCATCACATGGAAAGGAAAAATTTCCAGCCCGGCCTCTTTTTCGTTGTACAAATCGTAAAAGTTAAACGGAGTACAGGTTCCGGCTCTAAAACCAACATCGGTAGCAAAACCTAATGTATAATCCTGTTTTATTCCTAATTTCAACAGATTCTGGTAAGTCTCGGTAAACATTAGTTTTAAATAATGTTGCCTGCTTTTGGTTACAGGCCTTTTTATAATCCCTGACAAATAATCATACTCTTTTTTCAGCTGGCTAAAACTTTTATTCGATTCGTACGATGGGTGAATACCAATCTCTGCCCGTTGTGCAATTTCTTTTATCAGCTGCTGAAAAGCTTCATTATCCAGTGGTAAATTTTTATCGTAGGTATTGTAATCTCCTACCAGGAAAAACCAAATCGGGCCGATTTTATATTTTTGATGCAAAGCATCCAGGTAACCATACGTATCGAAAGGGTCTTTTTCGCCATTGAATGTTTGAAAGCGCTTGATATTTTCGTCCACATTGAGCTTAAACAAATCGCGCATGGCAGCTCCCAATGTACGAACGGTTCCTTTGTACAGATATGCGTAAGCATTATCAACATCAATGGTTGAGATATAATTAAATTCCCGCTCACAGGTTTTAAATCCGGGAAATTTTTGTTTAAGCATTTCGCCCAGCAAACAAGCCCACTGGTCAACCACAGGGTCGTGTAAAAATCCATTTTGCCCTGCCAAACTCTGGCTGGCCTCAAACCGGCCGTGCTGGTCGGCACTGAACGGCAGATACTCTTCATACCGACTGATTAAGTAGAAACTTGCAGCAAACAGGTCAAATGGAATATCTGCCTCGCTATTGGTTTCGAAAAATATTTTTTTACAATTCCATTCCGAAACCTCTATTTTCTTTTGCAGAATATTCGATTCGAAAAGTAAATCAGCAGGTTCAATATGGATACAATTTTCGAAGTGATGCGTTGAATAATTAATTTTTGGCCAATCAGAACTTATAAATTCATCTTTATCATTTACAATATTAAACTCAACACCATTTATCCTGTTAAAAATAAATTTAGAAATATACTCGAGCCTTGGTGTTGTTTGTGGTGAATAAATCAGTATCAATTTTTTTGTGATTTTGGTTTATCCAAATTTACAAAATTTAGATAATTATTATCAATAAAAATCAAATGTATTCAGTTTATGACTATTCATTTAAAAATTTTCAATCTTCTCCAGAAATTTTTCAACTAATAAAGGAATCAACTTAAGGACATTCTTTTCTTCAAATTCAAAAAAATCACCATAATCTCCTTTTTGCCTAAAATCAAATAAATCATTATATAACTGCCCTAAAGATTTATCAAGTTTTCCGGGTTTTATAAAGTGTAAAGAGAATTGTGATTTTACGCCAGAATGGGTTTGGCTGTTCATATTAAATTTTGCAAACAATGCTAAAATCGCATAAAAACAAGCATAATAAAGCCTGTTTACTTAAGAATTCCAACTTTAATTTTTTGCCAGTAATTTAGCATCATCCAAAGTACTTTTTGCTTTTTCTATTCTGTATTTTATATATTCTTCTTTTGTATAAGGCATTTTTAAATTGTAATCCCTTCGTTTTTTATATTGTTATACAATGGTGTCATCCAATGCTTTTGCTTCCATTTGTCTCTGTTGTATACAAAAATTGATATTGATTCACCAAGCTCCAATTCAACATCATAAATCTGATGCCTGAACATTTGCTCTGTTTCCATATCAGCTTTCATATCTGTTAGAATTAATATATCCCAGTCAGAATCAGCTCGTTCATCGCCACTTGCTCTTGGGCCATAAAGAAATATGCTTGCTCCGGAATCAATTTCCAGTACCTTTCTTTTTATCATAGAGAGCACTATATTTCTTTTATTTGTCATAAAACAAAAAATTTAACTTTTAATCAGAATCATTTAGAACATCATTTTATTATAAGCCAATTCCAATGTTCCATATTTTTAAACTATCATTCAAATTCAACAATGGTAATTCCTGAGCCGCCAAACTGAACACTCTCGTCGTGGAAACTTTTTACTAAATCAACTGTTTCGAGGTACTGACGAATAAGCTGGCGCAAAATACCGTCGCCTTTACCATGCAGTATTTTTACCGTTCCGATATTGATTACCAAAGCCTCATCAATAAAGTCGCGAACCGCCTGCAAGGCCTCGTCGGCTCGTTTGCCGCGAACATCAATTTCCGGTTTAAAATTTAACCGTTTTTCGCCAAAATCCCATTTTGGCGAAGAAGCCTGTCCATCAGAACCAGCCATTTGTTGATACTGTTTCTCTGAAATTTTTTCCAGCCTCTTTTTATCCAACGTAGTAATCATGTTTCCAAAAGCTACCATAATGCTTTGCCCGTTCACATCCAACACCTCTCCTGCTGTTTCCTGCCCATGGAGCCTTACTTTATCTCCTTTCTCAAAAATATCAGGTTTTGATTCTTCTTTTTGATTTTCCTTAACCGGTTTTGTTGACTCTTTTTTCCTCTTTTCCCGATTTTTCAGCTTTTCAATTTTTCGCTGTATTTTTTCCTCTTCTGTGCTATCAATATTTTCTATCTGCTCTTTATAATCAGCCAATTGTTTTCGGGCTTTTTTGGTTTTTTCTTTTTCGGCCTGGCTTTCACGAATTTCACGAATAGTATTTTCAATCCGTTTATTTACTCCGTCAAGCATTTGTTGTGCATCTTCTTTCGCTTTTTTTAGCACTTCCTTGCGCAATTTCTCGGCATCTTCTAATTCCGATGAATAATTAGCAATCAGTTGCTCCAGTTTTTTCTCCGATTTCCGGACACTTTCGCGCTTCGATTCCCAATAACGCTTATCCCGAATAATATCTTTCAGGTTTTTATCAAAATTGATATGGCCTTTACCAATTTTGGCTGTTGCCGATTGTAAAATATCTTCGGGCAATCCAATTTTTCGGGCAATTTCAAAAGCAAAAGAGCTGCCAGGCTCTCCTATCGATAATTTAAACAACGGTTGTATTTTGTCGGTATCGAATAGCATTGCTCCATTTTCAATGCCATGTGCAGAGGATGCAAAATGTTTAAGGTTGGTATAATGCGTTGTAATTACACCAAAAACTTTTTTTTGGTTTAAAGTATCTAAAATAGATTCAGCAATCGCACCACCCAGCATAGGTTCTGTTCCCGAACCAAACTCATCAATCAACAGTAATGTTTTTTGATTGGCCGATTTAATAAAATATTTCATATTCATCAAATGCGAGCTGTAGGTACTCAAATCATTTTCTATGGACTGGTCATCGCCAATATTAATAAACAGATGCTGAAAAATTCCTATTTCAGAGTTTTCATGCATAGGGACCAATAATCCGCACTGAAACATATATTGCAATAAACCGACCGTTTGTAAACAAACGGATTTACCTCCTGCATTAGGCCCCGATATTAATAATATCCGCTGGTTATCATTATTCAACTCAATATCTAAAGGTACCACTTTTCGGTTTTCGTCTTGAAATGATAAAAACAATAACGGATGAATGGCTTGTTTCCACTGCAGATAAGGTCGATTGACAAATACTGGTTTTATCCCGTTTAATTTATTAGCTAATAAGGCTTTTGAACGGATAAAATCAATCGTTCCCATAAATTCATAAGCTAATAATAGATCATTGCTGTAAGGCCTTACATCATTTGTAAAGGATGTAAGTATTTTAATAATTTCGCGCTTTTCGGCGTAATAAAGTTCACGAATATCGTTATTCAGCTCAACAATCTCTGTCGGTTCTATATATGCGGTTTTTCCGGTAGCCGACTCATCGAGTATTAACCCTTTAATTTTTCTTTTATGGGAAGCATCTACCGGAATGGTGGCCCGCCCATCGCGAATGGATAAGCTAATATCCGGCTCAACAATACCTGATTTTTGAGCTTCCTTAAGGATAGCATGTAATCGTTTGGATACCGTACGTTCTTTATGGCTAATTTCTTTACGGATAGCACCCAAATCAGGTGATGCATTATCTTTTATTTTACCATCTTTGGTGATAATCCCATCAATACGTTCAAAAATAAAGGGATACAACTTTACATTTTCGGTTAACCGCTGTAAATAGGGATATTTCTCATCATCCTTGCGTGTTTTAAAAAAATTTAGAATTGCTCTGATGGTTTCGAGCGAACGTTTGAGGCCAAACAATTCTTCGGGTAATAGATACGTTCCTTCGACTCTTATTTTTTTTATGGCATCGGTAACATCGAAGAAGTGATTTAACGGAAAATCCTCTTCCATTGCCATTATCTGTTTAAACTCATCTACCTGGCTTACCAGGGTTTGAATAAACGTATAATTTTTTGAGAAACGAATTTTATCTACACGGTTACGCCCAAGATTACACAGGCAACCACCTTTAAGCATCTCCCGGATTCTATCGAAACCTATTTTATTTTCAAAATTTTCAGGATATAACACTATCTTGTTGTTTTTCAAGTAATCGGTACAAAATTAACATTTAACATGATGTATTCATAAATTAATATTTGATATTTTCCATTATCTGCATTACTTTTAAAATATTCAAAAAATCAATACCATGAATTTTAAAAAGCACAAAATAATCCTGTGGATTACCCTATTTGCTGTTTCGATGGGAATATTCGAAGGTTCAGTTGTAGTTTATTTAAGAGCACTTTATTATCCCGGAGGTTTTTCTTTTCCTTTACAGCCTATGGGAAATTATATTGCGATTACAGAGCTGGTAAGAGAACTGGCATCGCTTTGTATGCTTTTAAGTGTTGCCATTATAGCCGGGAAAAACTTTTCGCAGCGTTTTGCATGGTTTATTTACACCTTTGCCGTTTGGGATATTGTTTATTATGTCCACTTATGGATATTTTTGGGATGGCCGGACAGTTTAATGGACTGGGATATTTTATTTTTAATCCCCATTACCTGGACAGGGCCGGTAATTACTCCTGTTATTATCTCCATTTTAATGATTATTCTTTCGATGATAATATATCATTTCAATTTAAAAACAGGAAACAAAACCAAAATCATTAAAAAAGAGTGGCTTTTATTGATTGCAGGGGCCTTTATTGTTTTTTTATCGTTTATTTGGGATTATTGCCGGTTTTTAATCCAGAACATCTCTATAAAAGAAATTCAACAGAAATCGTTTAGCGATAAACTTTTTGATTTATCGGTACAATATATGCCTTTTAAATTCCCCTGGTTCATATTCTTAACCGGAGTATTGGTTCTCATGTATACGTTTTGGATTTTTTACCAAAGGAATCAAAGGCAACCTGAAACCAGGTAATTTTATTTTTCGGGCCGTTTTCTTATAAACCAAAGAATTGCAAATATTGCTACTCCAACTAAAAATAAAATTATTCTGGCCCAAAAGCTTCTAACATCAGATGATACAATAATTATATCGCCTAAAAATGCGATAATAAAACCTACGGTAAATCCTGTTAAAAATCGATGTTTCATCTTGTTTTTATTTAATTTATTATTTTATACAAATTACAAAAAAATCATCAAAAAAGAAAGCCTGCTAATTTTTTTTAACAAGCTTTCAAGATGAAAAACAATATTATTCTTTAATCCTCAATTGTTGAAACATAAATGCATATTCCATTGCTGTTTCCCTCAGTGCTTCGAATCGGCCGGAAGCACCGCCATGGCCTGCTTTCATATTGGTATGTAATAGCAATACATTGTCATCAGTTTTCATATCGCGTAACTTAGCGACCCATTTGGCTGGTTCCCAGTATTGCACCTGCGAGTCGTGCAAACCTGTAGTTACAAGCATCGCCGGATAATCCTGTGGTTTAACCTGGTCGTACGGCGAGTAGGAAAGCATATAATCGTAATATTCTTTAACTTTAGGATTGCCCCATTCATCAAACTCACTTGTTGTTAAAGGAATACTTTCATCAAGCATTGTTGTCACAACATCAACAAACGGAACAGCAGCAACAACTCCTTTATAAAGCTCAGGCTGTAAATTCACTATAGCTCCCATTAAAAGTCCTCCTGCGCTTCCGCCCATAGCAAAAAGTTTATCAGGATTAGTATAGTTTTGTTCAATTAGATACTCGGCACAATCATTAAAATCGGTAAATGTATTCATTTTTTTCAGCAACTTACCCTCTTCGTACCACTGGCGCCCAAGGTACTGGCTGCCACGAACATGTGCAATAGCATAAACAAAACCGCGATCAAGCAGGCTTAAACGGATAGAGCTAAAATAGGGATCCATGGTTGCTCCATACGAACCGTAACCATAAAGTAAAGCTGGATTATTGCCGTCTAACTTAATTCCTTTACGATATACTATTGACATAGGGATTTTAGTACCATCATCGGCAGTAGCCCATAATCTTTTGGTTTCATAGTTTGAAGGGTCAAAATTGCCCAGTACTTCCTGTTGTTTTTTCAGCTCACGCTCACGGGTATTCATGTTATAATCGTAAGTTGAGTTCGGTGTAGTCATCGATGTATAACCAAATCGCAATACATCGGTATCAAAATCAGGATTGGTAGAAACATAGGCCATATACACTTCTTCGTCGAAATCAATATAATGTTCATCATTTGTTTCCCAGTTGATTACTCTAATATTATTTAATCCATTGCTACGTTCTTCAACCACAAGATAATTTTTAAAGATTTCTACTCCTTCAAGAAAAACATCATTGCGGTGTGGAATTATTTCTTCCCAGTTTTCTTTTGTTGTTTTATTAACCGGTGTGCGCATTAACCTAAAATTTTTAGCGTTTAAATTGGTTTTAATATAGAAATAATCACCAAAATGAGCCACCTCATATTCTAAACCTCGTTCACGAGGTTGTATAATTTTAAAATCACCATCAGGTTTATTGGCATCCAAATAACGATACTCATTAGATAATGTACTATAAGAACTAATGATTAAATATTTTTGTGATTTAGATTTATAAATTCCGGTACTAAATGTTTCATCCTCTTCGTGATAAATTTCTTGATCCAAAGTATGAACATTACCAAGATTATGTTTAAGTATTTTGTATGATCGAAGTGTAACATCATCTTTTTGCGTATAAAAAAATGTTTTACTATCGTTTGCCCATGCAGCCGAGCCGGTTGTTAAAGGAATATTATCAGCTAATATCTCGCCGGTTTCTAAATTTTTTACATGAATGGTATATTTTCTACGGCTAACGGTATCGACACCAAATGCCAGTAATTTGTTATCAGGGCTAACATTAATGCCGGTTACCCTATAAAAATCATACCCTTTAGCCATTTCGTTCACATTGAGCATCACTTCTTCGTTAGCATCAAGCGTTCCCTTTTTGCGGCAATAAAACGGATATTCTTTTCCCTCTTCGTAGCGGGAGTAATAGTAATAGCCATTAAAAAAATACGGAACAGATTGATCCGTTTCTTTTATACGCGATTTCATTTCTTCAAAAAGTTTTTCCTGCAAATCTTCGGTAGGTTTTAAAACCGATTCAGTATACCTGTTTTCAGCTTCCAAATATTCAATTACTGCTGGATTTTCCCTGTCGTTTAACCAGTAATAATTGTCAATCCGCGTATTACCGTGTATGGTTAACTCCTTCGGTTTTTTCATAGCATCGGGTGGTTGAATGTTTTTGGTGTTTTTACATCCTGTAATCATAAATAATCCAAAAAATATAATTACAGAAACTTTTAATAATTTTTTATCTTTCATTTAATTTAATTTTTATTTTATAATACTAGTGTAAATATAATATATTTCCTGCTATTTTGTTATCAATAATATTTAGAATTATTTTTGAAAAAAAATAATCATATGACCTATCAAAAAAAACTCACCCGTTCGCACAACCAGGTTATTGCCGGTGTTTGTGCCGGCATTGCCGAATATTTTGGATGGGATATTGCATTAGTTCGAATTTTATATCTGATTATAAGTATTTTTAGTGTTGCATTTCCTGGGATCATTGTTTATATCATCTTATGGATTGTAATGCCCGAAAGAAATCATTTTGTTTACTGATCGCTAGTAATTATTCGGTCATAAAAGCAACAGAAACGGCACCACGGCCTGCACTTAATCCAATAACCGGAGAAATATTTACCACCGAAACAGGATCTTTTCCTGTTAAATTTATCATACTTTCGATATACCAGTTAGCCCCATCCAAATTATTAGCATGTAATACAATATAATTCCACAATTTATTATTCTTCAGGTTATTATCTATATGTTTAATTACTTTTTTCATATTCCCTTTTTGGCTAAAAGCTTTATCAAAAAGGGTTGATGTACCATCAGGATTCATAGAAACGATAGGTTTTACATTCATTAAAGATGCTATTTTTTCTTTCATCGGGCTTACTCGCCCACCACGTACCATGTATTTTAAATTTTTAACACTTACCAAAATTTTCGATTTACGAATCCATAACTCAAGTTGTTCAACAATCATATCATGACTTGTTCCCTTTTCGATTTCTTGAGCTATTCGTAAAGCTATTAGTCCTAAAGATCCCGAAAGATTGTACGAATCAATAACTGTAATTTTTTTGTCAAATTCTTTACTTATTTTTTCGGCTGCCTTTACACTGCTTTGATAGGTGCCACTAAACTTACTGGTTAAATGGACAGCAATTATCGAATCATAATGCGAAGCAAGATAAGCATACAAATTTTCAAATGCTTTTTCGTTGGGTTGTGCTGTTTTGGCAAACTCCCTGTTTTCATCCACCAAATCGTAAAAATTCTGTGGATGCATCGTAACCTTATCCAGGTAATGGTTCTCGCCAATAAAAATATTAATCGGAACAAAATGAATTTGATGATAATCAATTAAATCGGGGGATAAATCGCACGCAGAATCGGTAACGAGGGCAATTCTATGTTTTCTTTTATGAGCAACTTCATATTGTCGGTACATATCATCTGCTTTCTGATAGGTCATTACACCAAAATCTTTTACTGCATTAAAAAGTTTTTGTGGCTGGTCGGTATGTATATGAATTCGAACCATTTTTTCAGATCCGGCAATAACCAAGGAATCACCGAACGATTTAATAACTTTTCTTAATTCGTTTTTATCAATCTTTTCAGCTTTTATTAGTGCCTCAGTACAATAACGGTAGGTTAAGGTTTCATGAGAAATCGAATCATCAAAATTTAATTCAAGTGGATCTTCTTTTGAAATAATTAATTTACGAATATCTTTAGTATGAATTAATTCTAATATCCCTTCAAGGAATAATACAAAGCCTTTTGCGCCGGCATCAACAACATTTGATTTTGCAAGTATTTTTAATTTATTGGTTGTTTGGGCTAACGACTTTTTAGCCACCTGGTAGGAATCAATCAGTAGTTCCTGAAAATCCTTCACTTTTTCTTTGCTCGAATAAATATGCTCTGCCCATTCGCGAATAACGGTCAACATGGTTCCTTCAACAGGTTCGGCAATCGCTTCGTAAATATAATTGACGGCATTTTTAACCGATTGAGCAAATTTTTCGATGCTCATTTCACTACATTCGCAGGTTTCGTTACTGGTGCCGTAAAGAAACTGAGCAAAAATTACTCCTGAATTACCACGAGCGCCGTCTAAGGCAGCATTGGCAATAGAATCAGCTGTTTCCTTGTACGATTTATCATGCCCTATTTTCTCAATTATTGAACGAATGGTTGATGCAAGATTTGAGCCTGTATCAGCATCGGGAACAGGGAAAACATTGATATCGTTCAGCTCTTTTTGATGTTCAAGAATTTTATGGGCACCCGCAAGAAAAATATAGTATAGATTCTTACCGGTTAAAATATTAATAGTTGGTGTTGAGCTCATCTTCACTTATTTTCTTTAGATAAATGTATAATTTTTAATGATGGTTAAAATAATTCTAACCGCAATTCATTAGTATAGAAACAATTTTTAAAATTTAATTGTTCTAAAAAATTTAAATTAATGTATTCAGTAGAAAAATAAACGCCTGATGAAAAAATTTTAAGAAAAAAGTAAAAAAGTAAAAAATGGGCAAGGGATATATTTAATCTTTACTGAAATATAAGCACCTATTAAAAGATGAAGGATTAGAAAGGGAAATCATCTTCAACTTCTCTTTCCTGTTCTATTTCTTCCGGCTTTTGTGCCCATTGGTGGATAGCATTTCCTTCAACATAAATAGCCTTATAAGGAGTGGTTGGGCAGGCATATTCGCATGCACCACAACCAATACAAATATTATCGGTAACTTCGGGTATTACCAGACTACCTTGATAGGGTACCATCCGAACAGCTTTGGTAGGGCAATGCTCGGCACAAGCCCCACAATTAGTTCCTTCGGTTTCTACAATACAATTTTGTTTTACAAACTGAGCTATCCCAATCTGTGTTTGTCGTTTTGTTTCTAAATCCAACAACTGAATGGCACCTGTTGGGCAAACTTCGCCACATTTAATACAATCAAAGTTACAGAATCCGGCATGATTATCCATTACAGGCTGCATAAAGCCAATTAAGCCATAATCGGTATATGCGGGTTGTAAAACATGTGTAGGGCATGCACTCACACACAAGTGGCAAGCTGTACAAACAGAATTAAAATGTTCAATAGAATCAGATCCGGGAGGAGAAACAGCTACCTTTCTTTTTGCCGGAAAAGTTGCTGTATCATGCACTTCAATGTCTTGCGGCCGGCTTTTTCCTGCAGCAAAAATTAACGCTAATAAAGCAAAAAATTGTCGCCGATTATTCTGATTTTGTTCCGAGGGCTGCTTATGTTTCTGCTTTGTAATTTTCTTTTCAAAAGTATATTGAATACTATCAACCGGGCAAACGGTGAGGCAATTGAAACAATTAACACACCGGTCAAACTCAACATTTTGTTGCGGGATATTTATACACCCTGCTTTACATACTTTTTCACACAACTTACAACTGGTACATGTATTTTTATTGATATGAATTTTAAATACCGAGAACCGGGAAAAAAATCCCAGCAATGTTCCCACAGGGCAAATGGTGTTGCAATATAAGCGTCCCTTAAAAACAGAAAACAAAAAGATCAAAAACAGGAAAAAGGCAGAAACAATAATTACCTGCCAGTGTTGTGGTTTTAAATCAACAACATAAAAAGTATAAATGTCAAATTTCTGAAAAACAGAAGCTAAGAGATTATTTCCTTCAATAACAACAGGCCGTATTAAACCGGAAGCAATACGTCCGAAAATACTATATGGGTCTAAAAAAGAAACTAAAACGGTAACACCAGAAATTAATCCTATAATAAAAATCCCTAAAAACGAATACCGTATCCAACGGAAAGGTTTTATATAATTATACCGGTATTTTTTTAATCTTCGGAGTTTTTTGGATATATAACTAAAAATATCCTGTAATATTCCCAATGGGCAAATAAACGAACAATAAACTCTACCAAAAAAAATATTTAAGATGATTATGATTAAAAATCCTATGCCAGTAAAAGTAAATATGTTTACCAATGTGAGTAACGAAGGGACAAACTGAAGAAACAACACAGAATCGTAGATTTTTTCGGGAATAATATCTGTAAAATCAATAAATAAAGTAAGAATGAGTATAAAATAGAGGATTGAAAATACAACCCTTAATTTTTTTAATAACGCAAGCTTCATATATTAAACTCTTATTCTGTTAATATTAAGTTTGGTTAAATCAATTTGCCCTACCCCCAATTGATTGGCCATAGGAATATATTCTGCATCCTGAGGTTCAATACCAAAAACTTTTGCAGCTGCAGCATCAGCAGCTACCATGTCGTTCGAAACGATTAAATATTTCATTTTTACCAGGTCGGCTGTTGAAGTGCCGCGTGGCCCATTTTTGGTCATCACCTGATAAGCGTCAATAATATTTAAGTCGGGTTTTCGATAGGTCGCAAAATCGGCAATGCATTGATTCAAATTATTCCGATGCCAGTATCTTCGGTCCCAAACGATACCCATAAGGTTTTTCATGGCAACGGTGATACGAGCAGAACCATGATTTTTTAATACAGGAACATTAATAAAAACATCTGAGCTTAAAATTAATTCATGCACTTTTGCGTTTTTAAGATTTTTCCCGCGAGGGATATCAACACTTTGAAAATAACTTTCGCTATGGGCAGGAACCACTTTTGCTCCAGCATCTTTTGCTGCTTTCTCAATTCCGCTGTTTTTATAACATGCCGACCATTTATCACAAGTATTATCGAAAACATAAACTTCCTTTGCACCGGCTGTAAAACAGTGTGTTATAATTCGTTTCACCAATAAAGGATTCGTGTCGGCAGCTCTTTCGGGAGAAACATCCCAACCTATGTTTGGTTTTACAACCACCGTTTGTCCTTTTTTAACAAAATTCTGAATCCCTCCCATTGCCTTTAATGCTTTATCAAGCATCAAGTCCGGTTCACCATCACGAACAGCTACCAAATCATATGGAAGAGAGGAATTTACCGTATTGGCAAAAATTTTTCCAAAGCCACCAACGCTTAATGCTGCTCCGGTAAAAATCCCTGCATTTATTGATTTAATAATAAAATCTCTACGTTTCATAAGCAGTGGTTTTTTTTAGTAAAACTCAATCCATAAATTTACAAAAAATGCAATAGCTTTAAAAATTAATCCTTAAATTTGGTTTATCAATAAAAAAGCAACCGATTATATTTTAATCAAAAAAAGCAACAGTTATGGAAACTAAAGGAACGTATCAATTAAGCAAACAAAGTATCCGAAGTATACTATTTGATATTGGAGCCATTGCATTTATTTATTTTATTCCGGCCATCTCGCATTTACTCAGTCTGCCGGTTTATTTTATCGAGCCTATGAGATTAATGTTAATTCTTGCTTTAGTACATACAACTCAAAAAAATGCTTATTTAATTGCTTTAACACTCCCGTTGTTTTCGTTTTTAATTTCAGCTCACCCGGTATTCCCTAAAATGCTTTTAATTACCTTTGAGTTGAGTTTAAATGTATTTATCTTTTTTGCGCTGGTTAATAAATTTAAACATACATTTTTTCCCATATTGATTAGTATAATTGCCAGTAAGCTGGTTTATTACGGAATTAAATTTGGATTAATCCAGTTAGCTGTTTTAAAATCGGGATTAATCTCCACACCTATAACTATGCAAATCGCTACAACCCTGGCTTTTAGTATTTATTTATTTTTATTGTTTAAGAAAAGGTAAATATCTCCATTTTGCTTATTAAAGAACTTTTAAGAATAATTCCTTAGATTAATTTCATGATTATTGCTTATACCCTTTCTGTTTGTTATTTTTAAGCAATAAATATTTAAATTTTTACACTTACCTTAACAAAAATGAAAAATATTGTAAAATTTATTGTTCCGCTGCTTCTTGTAATAGCTGTTCCTATTATCCTTTTTGTTCAAAAAGATGAAAATGAGATTCAAAAAATTGACCGTGTAACTCAAAAAGTATTTGATCAGTTTAACCCTACCGGACTTAGCGTTGCCATTGTACAAAATGGAAATATTATTTATGATAAAGCACTAGGCTATAAAAATGCAGAAAAAATTACTTTCCTGGATAAGAATGATATTTTTAATATTGCTTCATGTACCAAAGCATTTACTGCAGCAGCTATTGGAAAGCTGGTACAAGATGAGTTGATATCTTGGGATGATAAGGTAATAGATTATATTCCTGAATTTAAATTAAAGGATGAATGTATCACAAAAAATTTAACAATTAAAGATATATTAACTCATCGAAGCGGTTTGGGAACATTTTATGGCGATTTACTTTGGTATCATACCACCTACTCTAATGATGAAATTTTACATAGAATGCAACATCTGCCCATAACCAAACAATTTCGTGCAGAGTATGGATATCAGAACAATATGTATATGCTGGCAGGGGAAATAATTGAAAAAGTTACCGGGCAATCGTGGGAAAATTTTATCAAACAAAATTTTATTATTCCATTAGAAATGAATGACACCAGAACATCGAATGATGATTTTGATGGTACAGAATCTCTTGCTTTTCCGCATTTTAACGACTCTGTTTTCAGTCCTTATTATTTTGCTGGAGGCAAACCGGCTGCTTCTATCTGGTCAAACCCTCGTGATTTAAGCAATTGGATTACAATGTTTATAAATGATGGCCAGTGGAAAAATACACAAATCCTTTCACCCAATATCATTCAAGAATTAACTTCTCCAGAAACTATTTTATCCGTTTCTGACGAAAGAAAAAGTTTCGGAATACATTTCAGAGCTTATGCACTCGGTTGGGTTACCTACGATTACTCCGGATATAAAATTATTGAACATAGCGGCAGTATGCCAGGCTTTATTAGCAAAGTAGCTTTTTTGCCCAAAAAAAACACAGGAATAATAATCCTTAATAATGGTTTTAACTTCTTTAGTAACAATGCACTGTTGTTTTCTTATTTAGATATTATCCTGGAAAAAGAAACTAATAACTGGCCAGAATATTATCTACAACAACAACATGATTTTAATGATTCGGCAGAAAAATTAAATTCAGAACGAATATCCCAACGAAAATTAAATACCAAACCTTCGTTTGCATTAAATAAATTTACCGGAATTTACGAAGATATAATGTATGGTAAAGCAGAAGTAACAATGGATAACAATGAATTAAACATTACATTTTTACCTTCTTCAAAATTCTTACATAGCAAAATGGAGCACTGGCATTATAACAGTTTTAAAGTAAACTTTAAAGATGTTTATTTACCTTTTGGGATTATTAATTTTGATGTAGATACCCTATCAAACCAGGTAAATGGATTCACAATAGATTTACCAAGTAATGATTTTCATTTTCATAACCTCGATTTTAAAAAGTTAAATGAATAATTGATGAATCATTTTATCCCATTAAAATCTATCGGACAATCATTCAACGAGTGTTTAAATCAGGGATTAATAAACCCGGAAAAAGATACAACCATTATTTTTTAAAAGCAAAAATTAAAGGCCTTAAAGATTCTTTTCCTAACAGCACCATACATACCTCAGCAGTAAAAGCCAATCCACTGGTAAATATTTTAAAAAAAGCCAACGCCTTTGGTTTAGGGGCAGAAGTTGCTTCCGAAGGAGAATTGTTTATTGCCCAAAAAGCAGGTTTTGATAATAAACAAATTATTTTTGATTCGCCAGCCAAAACTATTGCTGAATTAACCAATGCTCTTCAAAACAATATCCATATTAATGCCGATTCGCTGATGGAATTGGACAGGATTGCACAATTAAAGCAAACCATCCACTCAGATAGTATTGTTGGATTAAGAATTAATCCTCAGGTTGGCACCGGAAAAATTGCTGCTACTTCGTTGGCGGGAGAATATTCAGAATTTGGGATTCCAGTTAAAAATTACCAGGATAAAATTATTGAATATTTTAAAGTCCATAAATGGATTAACGGAATTCATATGCATATTGGTTCTCAGGGATGTGAGATGCAATTGCTGCTAAAGGGCATTGATAAAGGGCTTCAAATCATTAAAGAAATTAATAAAAAATTAGAAAGCAAAAACAGAAAAGTTGAATTTTTTGATATTGGCGGCGGGCTTTCTGTGGCTTATCATCATAATCAAAATCCACTGGATATAAAAGTTTACGGGCAGGAGATACAAAATCTGCTAAAAAAATACAATCTGGAAGATCTAAAACTAATTATCGAATTTGGCCGTTATTTACATGTAAATTCAGGTTACGTCAACCAAAGTTGAATATGTCAAACATTATCCAAACGATAATACACTTATTGTTCATGCAGGTGCGGATTTACTGTTAAGAGAGTGCTTAAATCCGGGAGAGTGGTATCATGAGATTTCATTATTAGATAAAAATGGAAATCCAAAAAAATCAAAATCACTAAAAAAATATCATATTGCAGGACCGTTATATTTTGCCAATGATATTATTGCCAGGGATGTTAAATTACCTGAAACCAATGAAGGTGACTATCTTGTAATTCACGATACAGGTGGGTATACTTTTGGTATGTGGCCGAAATATGTAAGCCGAATATTTCCTAAAATCAATGGTAAAGAAGGAGATCATTACTCTATTATAAAAGAAAGAGAAACGGTTGAAGATATTTTCAGGTTTTGGTCTTAACAACTTTTTTTAGCTAGCCAGCAATTAGCAGAATAAAGTTCGAATACACGAAAATTATTTTGTCAAATTATTATTTTAATATATTAAACAAAATCCCTTTTCCCTTGTTATCAAATTAAATCAATAACAAACTAATAAAAATCAAAAAGATATGAAAAAAAATATTGGAGTTGCCGACAGGGTTATACGTATTATTATTGCCTTAACTATTGGGATTCTTTATTTTACGAATATTATAACAGGTACCTTAGGTACTGTATTACTCATTATTGGTGCTATTTTATTAATAACAGCAATCGTTAACTTTTGCGGACTGTACGCATTATTTGGAATTAGCACCTGTCCGATGAAAAAGGCTGACTAAAGACTCAAAGAGGCGAATCCCAATTAACAGGTTCGCTTTTTTTATTTTTCCTCTAAATTAAAATTCTACACCTTCACCTTCATCAAAATCTTGCATATTGTCACCGCCATTTCTTCCTCTTTGCCTGTCTGGACGATAGTTGTTAATTCTATATGTTAATGTTACAGAAACAAACGGGGTTTTGGGTTCAAAATAGCTATATGAATAAAAATCATCACCGCTATATGTACTCGAATGTTTCATGGTTCCAAAAACATCACGTACCTGTAATGTAGCCGAGAATGCTTTTTTCAGGAAATCATGTTTATAAGCCAGGTTGGCCATAAAAAAATCGCTACGCTCGCCTTGTGCACTTATAGTAGGGCTGTTATACATCGCATTAAACTGCAATCTTGAATTATCGCTAAACCGTAAAATATTATTAAAACGGATATTCCAGTTAAAACTTGATTCAGAGAAATCACGTCCACCTAATTGCCCTTCGACACGATAGTCGTAGAGATTTCCCATTAAATCCACATGCCACCATTTTTGAACATCTAATGCCAGCATGGATTCAATTCCAAGGGCGTAATCTTTCCCTACATTTTCAAATGAGCTTAAAAATACATTTTCTGAATAAACACTTCTTACTCTTTCAATTTTATTATGTGTAACGCGGTAGTATGCTTCGAAAGAGAATGAATTACGTCCAAACTTATTTAAATAGCTAAGTTCGTAAGAATCGATATATTCAGGCTCAAGCCCTGGATTTCCTTGTCGTACATTATAAGCATCCGACCAGGTTAAAAAGGGTTCGAGATACCACCCTCTCGGGCGGTCGATCCGACGGGTATAACTTGCCATCATTTGATTTTCTTTTGGCAGATTGTATGAAACGTGTACCGTGGGAAAAATATCCCATCGATCAATATTAAAATTTTCATTCGTTTCATCAATAGTAATATCACGATAAGTATATTCTCCACGAACTCCTCCCTGATAGCCGAAATTTCCTAATTCGCCAGAGTAGATAGCATATAACGAATGAATACTTCTACGGTAATTTGATGTATTAGAATATTGATCCTGGAACACAAAATCCATCACAGCAGCAGATGTATCATACATAAACATTTCGGCTTTTTCCGTATTGTCTGACATTCGGGATTGATAACCCGCTTCGAACTTATTTGTTTCGCTTAAGGGCAAAGTATAATCCAGTTGAAATCGCAAAGGCTGTCTGGGCCCGGATTCTATAGATCTTTGGCCACTTACAATATTATTATTCTCGTTAATTAAACGATTGGTAGATTCAGAATCAAAATCCCTTCTGCTATAATTTACCAGGGCATACAACTCATGTCCTTTTTTATTAAACTTCCGTATATAACTCAAATTTAATGAAAGGTAATCACCTCCTCGTTCAGATTCTTCCTTGCTTATATAATATTCATCAAAAGTTCCCGGAATTATAAATTCATGATAGTTAGTTTCATTATCAGAATTATTATCCCGATTTCCATAACGAGCTTCGAAACTAAGGGTATTAAAAGCATTGAAATTGTAATCAACTCCACCTCTAAAACTATAAGAAGAACCTTCGCGATTAAAATCTCCATCGGATAAGATATATGATGTTGTGTCGTTATAATATGTTCTACTTTCCGCGTCTCTCGAACCGTACATGTTTCTGGTATTAATATCGGCGCCTACATAAACACTAAATTTTTCTCTTCGGTAGTTTACCAAAAAATCTCCTCCATAACGGTCGTACATTCCGGCATTTAGGTTAACTACTCCATTCATTCCCTGCATTTTATTCCTTTTGGTAATAATATTAACAATCCCGGATGTTCCGTCAGGATCATATTTTGCAGATGGATTAGTAATTATTTCGATATTTTCAATGGCACTGGCCGGAATCTGGCTAAGGGCATCGCTCGGATCCAATACCGTTGGCTTATTATCAATTAATACGGTAAAACTTTGGCTACCACGTAAGCTTACATTTCCTTCTATATCAACAGTTACCGAAGGTACATTCTCCAAAATCTCGACAGCAGTACCTGATGCAGAAGTATGTTGTTGACTCACATTGATTACTTTTTTATCAATTTTATAAGTCATGGTAGGCCTGTCTGCGGTAACAACTACTTCATCAATTGATTCGGAAGCCGGGCTTATCATTACCTGGCCCAATTCAATTTTTCGATTTTTATTGGTAATTTCTATTCTTTCAATTACTTCCTTTTCGTAACCTATAAAGGTTATTTCAATTCGGTATACTCCGGGATTAATATTTTTTAACTGAAAAAATCCTGATTCATCAGAAATTGTTCCATTAACCACACTTCCATTTTCTATGTTTATCAGCGCTATGGTTGCATATTCTAAAGGTTTATTTTGGTTTGAATCGTATACATAACCCGTTAAATTTCCTTTACTTAGTTCTGAATTATTATCTTCTTCAGCAAAAGCACTTAATGATATTCCTATAATCAAAAATGCAATAACAATCTTTTTAATCATAATATAATATTCTTTTTAATTAATTTCTGCAACAAACCTAAAAAATGATTTTGTAGCAATTTGATATTAATTTTGTAGCAATTTAGTAGTTTGACAAATTATACGTGTACATATTACAACTCTACTCGATAATTTTTAGCATTAAAGACAACAAAGTATCTAAAAAGTTTAATACAGATTTATTTTTTAGTAGAAATAATAAAAAAATGCTGTTTATTATTGTATTCGTAGACAATGTTTAATTGATTCAAATCACAAATTTTTTTGACTAATGAAAGTCCCAAGCCCAGCGATTGCCCTGTTGAGTTGGAAGAATAGAAACGTTCGAATATTTTTCCCGGAGAAACAGAAAGTGTATCGCCATAATTGCTAACAATCAGCTGATCCTGGGTTGTTGTAATTTTAATCGGCCCATGGTTACTGCCATAACGAATAGCATTACGGATTAAATTTTTAAGTAATATATCAAATAAGAAAGGATCTAATATAATTTGATGGCCATCGGCTAAATCGGTTTCAATAGTCATTGATTTTAATTGTAACAATTCATCAATGGCATCAACATGTTTTAGAATTAAGTCTTTTGTTTTAATTACCTCTGTGTTGTTATATTCTCCGTTCTCAATTTTGGTTAACAAGTTTAAAGCATTTCCTAACTTAGACAAATGATTTGTTTCTTCGTAGATAATTTTAACGGTATCGGCATTTTTTTTCATTAACTCTTCATCTGCAATCAATCTTTCCGTTTTATTACGTATAATAGTTAACGGTGTTTGAATCTCGTGTGCCATATTTTCGGTATATTCTTTCAAATTTCGGTAATCATCTTCAATGCGGGTTACCATATTTCTAAAAAGTAATTGCAATTTCTGAAATTCTTTACTTGAAGTTTTAACTTTAGGGATGTTCATTCCCTTACCCACCTTATAGCGATCAATATGGCTTAATATTCGATAAAAAGGCTGAAATAAAAATCCGGATAAAAAGGTAGTAAACAAAACAATTACTAAGGCTAAAATAATAAATGCCGGGACAATCCTACCTGCCACATCTGATTTCAATTTTGTAAAATCATCTATATTAATCAACATTTCTAGAAGATACGATTTACCATTGGCTTCTACGATCACACTTTTTTTCCGGTGTAACTGTTCTTCATCTATTTCATCAATATATATTAATGTATCAGAATATCTAGGATAATCCGAATAATTTTTGGTAGAGTCAATCAGGGTTATATCAATAAATTTTAATTTAGCAGGATCTTTCCCTTTATCTAGATATCGTGCCACATGTTCTTCTCTGAATCGAAAAAAATGTTCGGTTTCCTCATTGATATAACTATCCGCTTTATTGATAAGATACCTGCCACTGATAAAAAATGTTGCCAGGATAAATAACAAATAAAAAAAGCTTGTTTTAGTTAATAACCGAAAGGATCTGAATTTAAACATATCTCAAAATTAAAGTTCATAAAATTTATACCCCATACCATATACAGAGCGAATATGATTTCCTGCGCCTGCTTGTTGTAGTTTTTTACGCAGGTTTTTAATATGATTATAGATAAAATCAAAATTGTCGGCCTGGTCGATATGGTCGCCCCACAAATGTTCTGCAATACTTTCTTTGGTTAATACCCGATTTTTATTATAGATAAAGTACAACAATAAATCGTATTCTTTTCGTGTAAGATCGAGTTCCTTATCATCCACTTTTACGGCCATCGAGTTTAAATCAATTTCAATCTTATTGATTAATATAACATTACTCCCATTAAATTTTTTTCGACGAATAATTGATCGTACCCGTGCATTTAACTCTGCTTTATGAAACGGCTTGGTAATATAATCATCAGCACCTAATTCAAGTCCTTTTACTTTATCTTCAATAGCATTTTTAGCCGTTACAATTAAAATGCCTGAATCAGATTTTCTCTTCTTCAATAGTTTAATAACATCTAAACCGCTACCATCAGGCAAGCCAATATCAAGAATAATCAATTCATAATGATACAGTTCAACCTTTTCTTTTGCTTTTTCCAATGTGTCAGCTATTTCAACTACAAACCCATTCTCACCCAAAAATCTGGATAAATCATCTGCCAATTGAAAATGGTCTTCTACAATTAATAATTTCATGCTATTACTTTTTGTCAAAAATAATTTAAAATTTTGTAGGAAATTAGTATTTAACCTATTAGATTGTATTGCGATAAATTAAATTAAATGAAAAGGATATGAAAACAATAGGTTTACTTGGAGGTATGAGTTGGGAATCTTCGTTGGTGTATTATAAATTAATAAACCAAAAAGTAAAGAAATTATTAGGCGGACACCACTCATGCGAATGTATAATGTACTCGGTAGATTTTGACCCGATAAAAAAATTACAGCATGAAGACAGATGGGAGGAACTCACCCAAATTATGATTGAAGCAGCCCTGAAAATTGAAAAAGGAGGAGCTCAAATGCTTACCATATGCACCAACACTATGCATAAAATGTATGATGAAGTTCAAAAACATATTTCCATCCCGATTTTACATATTGCCGATGCAACTGCCGAAGCGATCAAGGAAAAAAATCTGGATACTATTGCTCTCCTTGGGACAAAATTTACCATGCAGCATGATTTTTACAAAGGCCGTTTAATAAAAAATCATGGGATAAATGTTTTAACCCCCGAAGGAGATGATTTAGAAGCGGTGCATAACATTATTTACAATGAATTAGTTTTGGGAGAAATTAAAGATGAATCACGAGAAAAATATATCCAAATTATTGAACAGTTGGCTAAAAAAGGTGCACAGGGTGTTATTTTAGGATGTACAGAAATCCCTCTACTCATAAAACAAGATGATGTGTCAATTCCTGTATTTGATACTACCACTATACATGCTGAAAAAACAGTTGATTTTGCAATGAATAGTTAAAAAATAAAAATATAAATTTTATTAAATAAGCATTTGGGTAAACAAAAGAAATATATCGTTGTTATACACAATAAACAAACTAAAAACACAAATATGATGAAAAAATTTGAAAATAAAGTTGCTTTAATAACCGGAGGTTCTGGTAGTATAGGAGCCACTGCAGCAAAAATGCTTGTAAATGAAGGAGCTAAAGTAATGCTCGTTGATATTAATGAAGATGCGTTAAAAGAAACGATCAACGATATTGGGAAAGATAAATCGGCCTATGTTGTTGCTGATGTTTCCGATGAGCAACAAACCAAAAAATATGTGGATGAAACTATTAAAAAATTTGGTGCCATTGATATTTTTTTCAACAATGCAGGTATAGAGGGAAAAGTAATTCCGCTGGATGAATATCCTCTGGATGAATTTAACAAGGTTATTGATATTAATGTGAAAGGTGTCTATTATGGCCTACGTCATGTATTCCCACATATGAAAAATAAAGGCGGGAGCATTGTCATCACTTCGTCGGTAGCCGGACTTACAGGAACCCCTAATATACTGCCTTATGTAACCAGCAAACATGCGGTTATTGGTATGATGAAAACAGCAGCATTGGAAGGAGCTCCTCACAAAATCCGAGTTAACACAATTAACCCATCGCCAGTAGATAACCGAATGATGCGTTCGTTAGAGGAAGGTTTTGCTCCGGGAGAAGCAAATAATGCAAAAACAAATTTTGAACAGTCCATTCCGCTTGGCCGCTATGCCACCAACGAAGAAGTAGCTAAATTAATGCTGTTTCTGGCCGGCGATGATAGTGAATTCATCACCGGAACCGTGAACCCAATTGATGGAGGAATGACTGCTTAAATGAAAATAAAAACAGAAAAACTTACAGCCCTATTTTTTATAGGGCTTTTTTTATTCCAGCATCTTCACTAAAATATAATGTTTATTTAAATCCCCATGTATTTCATTTCCCTCCAAATCAAGTTGCAGTAAATAGTTTTCACCTACTTTATACCTGGTTGCAGCATTTTTTTTCGAATCCAACTGAATAACAGAGCCCGTGCTATCCCAAACAAAAGTTCCGTTTTGCTCAAAAACCTGCAGATTATCTTCTCCCTGGTATTTTGTCTTTTTGGAGTACCTTTTATCCTTATAAAGCGTAATTTCTGTTTCAATGCCTGGGCAATCGGCACAAGGAAGCACTCCTTTGTATGTTCCCTGCCAGTCGAGGCTAATTTCTGAAGTATGCATATCCGGAGGATAATCCTCAGCGCCTGACTCCTTCTTAAAAAAATTACAACAAATCAAAAACAGAGAAAACAAACAAATAGATAAAACTTTATACACTAATTTTATTTTCATTATTCTACATTTTTCATGGTAAGCTGAATGCGTTTCCTTGCAATATCCACTTCTAATACTTTTACTTTTACATGCTGATGCAGTTTCACAATTTCGTTTGGATCAGATACAAAACGATTGGCTAATTGTGAAATATGAACCAGCCCATCCTGTTTTACCCCAACATCTACAAAAGCACCAAAATTAGTAATATTGGTAATAATTCCGGGTAATACCATACCTTCTTTTAAATCTTCCATTTTATGAATTCCCTCGGCAAACTCAAACACTTTAATTCCTTTTCGCGGGTCGCGTCCGGGTTTTGCCAGTTCATCCATAATATCGGTTAACGTAGGCAGGCCCACTTCATCCGTAACATAATTATTCAGAACAATTTGCTTACGCAGATTTTCATTTTTAATTAACTCAATTACTTCACAATTTTGATCATTAGCCATTTTTTTTACAATTAAATAACTCTCAGGGTGAACTGCAGTATTATCCAACGGGTTCTTTGCTTCGCTAATTCGTAAAAATCCTGCTGACTGCTGGAAAGCTTTATCGCCCATCCGTTTTACTTTTAACAACTCTTTTCGCGATTGAAATACTCCATTTTCTTTGCGGTAATCAACAATATTTTGAGCTAATTGGGGCCCCAGTCCTGAAATATAATTTAAAAGGTGTTTACTGGCTGTATTCAGATTAACTCCTACCAGATTAACACAACTTTCAACAACCTGGTCCAGTTTATTTTTTAGTTTATTTTGGTCTACATCATGCTGATATTGCCCTACACCTATTGATTTTGGATCAATTTTTACCAACTCAGCTAACGGGTCCATCAATCTTCGACCAATAGAAACCGCTCCACGAACAGTAACATCATACTCGGGAAATTCTTCCCTGGCCACGGAAGAAGCGGAATAAACAGATGCGCCATCCTCACTCACTACAAATACATGGACATCTTTCGAAAAACGTATTCGCTTAATTAACGCTTCGGTTTCGCGGCTTGCGGTTCCGTTACCAATAGCTATGGCATCAATTTTAAAAGTTTCTACCATTGAATCTATTTTTTTCATGGCCATGCCTTTTTCATTTTGTGGATGATGCGGATAAATGGTTTCGTTATGGAGTAAGTTCCCCTGAGCATCGAGACAAACCACTTTGCAGCCGGTTCTATAACCCGGATCGATTGCCAGTACATTTTTCTGGCCTAGTGGCGGGGCGAGTAATAACTGACGTAAGTTATCAGCAAAAACATTGATGGCCGCTTCATCGGCTTTTTCTTTGGATGAGTTTTTAAATTCTGTTTCAATCGAAGGCTCAAGTAATCTTTTGTAGCTGTCTTTAACAGCTATACCTACTTGTTGAGAAACATCATAACTTCCTTTAACAAATTGTTTCCCAAGAATTTCCAGCGCCTCCTCTTCATTAGGAGAAATTGAGACTTTCAAAAAACCTTCGTTTTCGCCTCGCCGCATAGCCAATAACCTGTGTGAGGGACACTTTTTTAATGGTTCCTCCCACTCAAAATAATCTTTATATTTAATTCCTTCCAGCTCTTTTCCTTTTACAGCTTTTGAACGGATGTTTGCTTTATATTGAAACAACCGACGAATATTATTCCGGGCTCTTTCATTTTCGTTTATCCATTCGGCAATAATATCCCTGGCACCCTGTAAAGCATCATCAATGGTTGGTACCTCTTCATTAATAAACTGTTCGGCCCTGGCCTCTATCCTTAACTCTTGTTGTTTCATAATTATTTTGGCCAGCGGTTCAAGACCTTTTTGTTTGGCAACGCTAGCCCGGGTTTTCTTTTTCGGTTTGTAAGGTAGGTATATATCTTCCAATTCAGTTAACGAATCTGCCTTTTCAATTCTTTCTTTTAACTCATCGGTCAGTTTCCCCTGATCATCAATGGTTTTTAAGATGGTTTCCCTTCTCTGGCCGATTTCTTTCAACCTGGCCAGGATATCTTTAATAGCAGTAATCTGTACCTCGTCTAAACTACCGGTTACTTCTTTTCTATATCTACTTATAAAAGGAATGGTTGCCCCATCGTCAAACAAACGAATAGTGTTTTCTACCTGCCATTTGGCAATACCTAATGCAGAGGAAATAGATTGTATGTGTTTATTATTCATATAACATTAATTTAAAAGAGAGCTAAAATTAGAAAATTAATAAGTTAAAAAAAAGCTCTGCATAAATTGCAGAGCTTTAAATTTTACTGAATCCTTATTAAAAGTTAAACCAAATTGACAACAATAAATAGAGGTAATGTGCAAATGCGCCGGCAACAATTCCTCCAACGGTATGAGAAATTAAGGCTTTGGAAGTTAAAAAGCGGTGATTTAAAGTATCTAACATTGCGGTATGCGTACTTAAATAACCACTCCAGCACATGCCCATGGCCGTAAATACAGCAATTTCATTGCCGGTAATGATACCCTGTCCGATAAAAGCTTTTACTAATGAAAGAGCTGCACCCACAGCTCCCAGCGATGTTATGGGAAATGCAACCAGTTCAGGATTTTTAAACCCGAATAATCCATCAAACAACCAACCAAACCAACTGGCAATTTTAGGTAAAATAGGTACACCTTCATAAGCTAACCCCTGGTAACCAATACTTGCATCATCCGGTCCAAAAGTAATAATCATAACAATAGTACTAATGATTAAAACACCCGGGATAATCTGTAAACCTAAATCAACACCAGATTTGCCTCCATCAAGAATTGAATTTAAAAAACGTAGGAATACCCCTCCTTTAGATTTAAATGAGATAGAGGATGAATCTTCCTTTTCATTGCTTAAAGTGCGTTCCTCATCTAACTTTCCTTTAATCATGGCTTGCATTAAACGGGTAGAAACAACGGCCCCCACTATGGCTCCCAGGAATCCAATCATTGCCGGGCAAAAAAAACCAAAGCTCGACATAAAAGTTAAAACAATTAACCCCATACCAAAGGCAGTACCAAAGTTGGTTAAAGATATCAGTTCGTGTTTTTTAAAATAGCGGCTAAAATTTTTATCATTCGACAAACTAATAATTGCCGGATTATCAGAAAAAAAAGTCATAAGGCCTGCCAGTGAAGCTACCCCAGGCAGCTTAAAAACGGGACGCATTAAAGGAGCAAGGAAAATTTCCAGCAACCGGACCACTCCAAACTCAATCATTAATTTACCCAGTGCCCCTGATAATACAGTTATTCCCATGATAAAAAACACCGTATTCATGAGTAAATCCCATGCAGTGTTCATAATGGTATTAAGTAAATTGGTAATCCCCATTACAGATCCGAGATACCCGAAAAAACCAAAAAAAAGGATAAGAAAAACAAAAGCTTCGTAACGTCTGTTTCTTAAAAAATCTGACTTTTTAATACTTTTTATTGCATTCATGGTTATCCAAAATTAATCCCTTAAAATTTGGGCAAATATTGGATAAGTTAGAAATATAAATAGTGACTTTTCTCAGTAATAACAGTAAAAAAGAAGTGTTTTGCAACAATGACAGAAATCAGTTTTTTAATGAATTAACTAGCTTTAAGGAAATTGTCAATTTTTTCAAGAAGGTAATATTTATTAATCGGTTTAGCAATATAATCATCGCAACCTGCATCAATAATATTCTTACGATCTTCATCCATTGCATTTGCTGTTTGGGCAATAACAGGCAAATTAGGGTTGTTTTGTTTGATCTGCCTGGTAGTTTCCAGCCCATCCATCATGGGTAGCTGAATATCCATCAATACTAGATCAATAGAATGCTCATTCTTACAAAGTACAACGGCCTGTTCCCCATTTTCTGCATGAACGAAATTAACTTGCGAATCCTTTAAGAATTTTGTCAATAGTTCATATGAGATTTGAGCATCTTCAACAATTAGTATTGTTTTCCCTGGCCATATATAATTTTTTTCTTGTTTCTTTACAGAAATATTTGGAGTTTCAATAATTTTTAATGGGATTGAAAAATAAAAAGTCGATCCGCCAGATTTATTTTCATCAATATTCTCTTTTTGTGATTCTACCCATATTTTACCATTCATGTTTTCTACAATACCTTTGGATATAGAAAGCCCCACCCCAGAGCCACCATATTTTCGTGTTGTTTTATCATCAACCTGTCTAAATCGTTCAAAGATAATTTCACATTCGTACGGAGCTAATCCAATACCGGTATCTCGCACATAGAATAGTATTTGATTTGAACTAATTTTATACCCAAAAACAATTTTCCCTTTATATGTAAATTTTAACGCATTGCTTAATAAATTAAACAATACCTGATTAATTCGGCTAGGATCGGAATAAATTGTAAAATCACTATCTTCAACACCTTTTTCAAGAATAATCTGGATATGCGATTTTTCGACGGTTTTCTTTTCTTCGTTATAAAAACTTAATAATTCATCCATGATATTATTGATACGGCATGCACGGTAATTAATTTTTAAATGATTAGCCTCAATCTTAGACAGATCAATAATATCATCTATTAGATTTAATAATACATAACCACTTTTGTTGATAATACTTAAATATTTAGTTAATGTATCTCGATCGATAGTGGGATTATCTTTTAACAACTTTGAAAATCCTATAATCCCATTCATTGGAGTTCTAATTTCATGTGATATATTAGCCAAAAATGCTGATTTTAACTTGTTGGATTCTTCCACTTTTTCTTTAGCTAAAAGTAATTTTTCATTGTTTAACTCTATTTCTCTGAGGTATTTCTTTTTTTGACGTAATTTATTTCTTTTGATGAATATATTAACCCACAATAATCCAATCACAAATATCAATAAAACGATAATAATAGCGATATAAATTAATTCTTGCTTATATTCTTTAAAAAACGCGAATGGATGATTAATGATAATGGAATTATCGGGTAAATCGGACTGATCAATATTGAACTTTTTAAGTTGGTTATAATCAAAAAAATAACTGGTAGAATCAATTTCAACATTTATTTTATTTACATCTTCTCCGCAAAGAACTCTTTTAGCCATTTGTCCTGCTATTAAACCCTGTACCTTACCGCTATTCATTTTACCACCAACAACCCCATTATTTAAATAAAAGGTCCAGGCACCATATACCGGTACAGGAGATATAATGGAGATATTCTTTGCTATTTCATCATAAGAGCAATATTCACCATTGATATCTTTATTAAAAGCTGTAAGTAAGACAATCGAATTTTTATCTAATCCGGCAATTTTCTGATATAATTTCTCGAATGAATAATCGCGTAAAAATTCATATTTAATATCACCCGTATAATGATTTAACTCTTTGAGGGCTCTTTTATAAATAATATTGCCGGTATTAGTATTATCAGCCAAAAAATAAATTTTCGAAAAATCAGGATGTAACTTTTTTATTAATTGAACATTATCAATAAAATCTACTTCTTCTAATACTCCGGTATAACCCTTAGGATATTGATGGGGACAATTAATTCCGGAAAAAATTACAGGAACATCCCCAAATAAACTATCGCGATATGTCAAAAGAAATTTAAAAGCATCATCGTCCGATGAAATAATAACATCTAGATTAATATTTGTATATTTTTTATGGTATAATTGTAAAATGAGGGAGTGATATATTGAATCGGAAAATCTTTTTGAGTCGAGATATTCAATAAAAATTTCTGAATTACCAGAATATTCTTCTAATCCGGCAGTAATTCCTTCAATAATATTATCTGTCCATTGTAAACCTTTATGGTATGAATTTAGAATTAAAATATTATTTTTTTCTGTGCTAAATGTAATATTAGCCCATAATACTGTAAAAAGTATTACAAATAATATTTTTTTAATCTTCATATAAGGAATAAATTATTAAAGCAATTTAAAAAAAATCATGAAATAAAAAAAATAGAGCAACTCTAAAGAGCTGCTCTGCTGAAATATCTAAAGAACAAATTTTATACAAGCCCTGCAAACCCCATAAATGCTAATGCTAATAAGCCTGCAACAACAAAGGCAATAGGTACACCTTTCATTGCTTTAGGAATATTTACCATATCAAGGTGCTCACGTAAACCTGCAAATGTTATTAAAGCTAAGCCAAAACCTATTGCATTGGCAATAGCAAATACAACACTCTCGAGCAAATTATAATCTTTCTGTACAGCCAAAATAGCCACACCTAAAACAGCACAATTTGTTGTAATAAGCGGTAAAAATATTCCAAGTGCCTGGTATAGCGATGGGCTTACTTTCTTAAGCATAATTTCAACTAACTGAACTAACGATGCAATGACTAAAATAAACGTAATGGTTTGCATAAAAGTAATTCCTAGCGGAACCAACACATAATTCTGCAATAAATAGGTCACAATGGTTGCAATAACCATTACAAAAGTAACTGCCCCGGTCATTCCAACCGATGTTTCTACTTTACTCGAAACGCCGATAAAAGGACAAATCCCGAGGAACTGCGCTAATACAATATTATTTACAAATATTGCCGATATGATGATAATAATATATTCCATAATAATTTATTTAAGCCGTTTTTTTATTGATTTTATTGATTAGGACAATAAGATAGCCTAATGCGATAAATGCTCCGGGTGCTAAAACAAATACAAGCATACCATCACCTTCGATAAATTTAAAACCAAAAATTGAACCACTACCAAGAATCTCCCGAACGCTGCCAAGAATGGTAAGGGCCATAGCAAAACCAAGCCCCATACCTAATCCGTCAATAACAGAAGAACCAACGTTATTTTTTGAGGCAAAGGCTTCGGAGCGGCCTAATACTACACAGTTAACCACAATCAGTGGAATAAAAAGGCCTAGTTGTTCAAATAATGAAGGCAAATAGGCTTGCATTACTAACTCCACAATAGTAACAAACGAAGCAATAATCACAATAAAAGAAGGGATTCGTACTTTATCAGGAATCTGGTTTTTAATAATAGAAACGACTAAATTTGACATTACCAACACAAAAGTGGTAGCCAGCCCCATTCCTAATCCATTAATTGCCGAAGTGGTAACTCCTAATGTTGGACATAATCCAAGAAATAATACAAAGACAGCATTTTCCTTGAAAAAACCTTTACTAAAATTTTTCCATTGATTCATTTTTTACCTCCTTCCATATATGCGTTATATGCACGTTCAATAGCATCGCAAAATGCTCTTGATGTAATCGTAGAAGCAGTGATGGCATCTACATCACCACCATCTTTTGTAACTTTTAATTTAAAATCTGATGGATTTTTACCATTAAATTGAATACTCCAATCTGATTTATTCTTTTGCATTTTGTCACCTAATCCTGGAGTTTCCTTATGTTCGAGTACTGAAATATTATGAATGGTCCCATCGGGCAAAAACCCTACCATTATTTTTATATTTCCACCAAATCCTTTATTCGTAAAAGTACTTACAGCAGTCCCCACTAATTCGCCCTCGTTTTTTGCAGGAAAAAACTCCAGGGTATCGCCATCAACACCCATTTTATAAGACTCTTTTCCCGGTTCATTATCAAACTCTGGAACCACTTTTTTTATCGCATTATTTTGTTTTGCCAGTTTACTGGCAGCAATAGGTTCTTTGGTTATTTCATATATATAACCTAAGGCAGCAGATGCTATAAATGTTACCATAAACAGGGTAAGCACCATATTTTTGAAGTTAGATTCTTTCTTAGCCATTATTTACCTCCTCTCCAAAACGTTTAGGTTTTATATACGCGTTGATTAAAGGAACAAAAGCATTCATTATTAAAATTGCAAATGAAACACCTTCAGGATATGCTCCAAACACCCTTATTAGTACCGTAATTACACCAATTCCAACACCATAAATCCACATTCCTTTCACCGACATGGGTGAAGTAACATAATCTGTGGCCATATATATAGCTCCCAATAAAACTCCTCCGGTTAATAAATGGAATAATGGATCAGCGTTTGCTTCCGGATTAATCAACCACAAAATACCTGTAAATACAGTAATAGTAGCAATGATTGAAACCGGAATATGCCAGGTAATTACTTTTCGAATCAGTAAATAAGCAAACCCAATAAGTAATGCCAGGGCAGCAATTTCTCCCATTGAGCCTCCCATATGCCCATAAAACATTTCCATATGGCTTGGTATCTGGCTCATTATATCAGATACTGCATCTCCTTTGTCAATCCCTTCTTTCATCACTCCTAAAGGAGTTGCTCCGGTTACGGCATCGGTATAACCGGTATTAAATCCATTAGGAACAGGCCAGCTGGTCATTTGTACCGGAAATGATATTAAAAGAAATACACGTCCGACCAAAGCTGGGTTGAAAGGATTGTTTCCTAAACCGCCAAAGGACATTTTTCCAATACCGATGGCAACTAAACTACCAATAATTATAATCCATACCGGCAGGTTTGTCGGCACATTAAAGGCTAACAAAAGGCCGGTTAAAATTGCAGAACCATCAGAAATTGAAGGTTCTTGTTTGAGCAGATACTTCTGAATGAGCCATTCAAAAGCTACACAGGAAACTACGGCTGTTAATGTCACATAAATTGCCCCCATGCCAAAAAAGTAAATCGAAAAAGCTAAAGCGGGTAAAAGGGCAATAATTACATCAAACATCAGCCGTTTTACGGTTTTATCCCCATAAACATGAGGCGATGGTGATACGGTTAATAATTTATTCATTATTGTTTTCTTGATCTAATGATTCGACTTACTCTGGATTTTCCTAAACGGATATAGTCAAGCAATGGTAATCCTGCAGGACATGTAAATGCACATGACCCACATTCAATACAATCCATTACTCCGTTTTGCTCCAGTATATCATTTCTCTCTAGTTGCGTTAACTTATTTAATAAATATGGTTCAAGGCCTTGCGGACATACAGAAACACATTTGGCACATCGGATACAATTACTTTCCGCTTTACGCGCAGCCATTTCTTCAGGTAAAATAAGAATTCCGGATGTTCCTTTCACAACAGGCACATCTATTGAATTTAAAGCTTTCCCCATCATTGGCCCACCGCTAATTACTTTACCGGTATTCTCAGGCAAACCACCAGCAGCCTCGATAAGGCCAGCTACAGGTGTTCCAATACGAACCATAAAATTCGACGGGTTTTTTACCGATTCACCTGTAACAGTTACTACCCGTTCGAACAATGGTTTATTCTTTTGTATCGCTTCGTAAACAGCATAAGCAGTACCTACATTATGAACTACAGCTCCAACATCAAGGGGCAATCCACCAGAAGGTACCTCCCTATTAATCAATGCTTTTATCAGCTGTTTTTCACCCCCTTGTGGATATTTCACTTTTAATGGCTGAACTTCAATTCCCGGATAGTTTTTTATTAATCCAGAAAGATAATCAATCGCATCTTTTTTATTATTTTCAATACCAATTATTGACCGGTTTACATTTAATGCTTTCATCAAAATCTGGATACCCACAAGCATTTCATCAGCTTTTTCAAGCATTAAGCGATGGTCTGATGTAAGGTAAGGTTCACATTCGACTCCATTAATAATTAATACATCTATTTTTTTACCGTCAGGAACAGAAAGTTTAACATGCGAAGGAAACGTTGCCCCTCCTAGTCCAACAATTCCTGCCTGGTTTATTTTCTGAATAATTTCTTTATCCGTTAAACTGATTTCTTTTTTCAAATCAGTTGATTTGTCAATTTTTTCATTCCACTCATCGCCTTCTACATCAATAATAATACAAGGTTTTTTATATCCTGTAGAGTCGAGAACATTATCAATCTTCGATACTGTTCCAGATACAGATGAATGAATATTAGCAGAAACAAACCCTGCACTTTCGGCAATTATATCCCCAACCTTAACCTTGTCGCCTTTTTGGACTACAGGTTTAGAGGGCGCACCAATATGCTGGGCAATGGGTATTGATACTGTTTTTGGAAGCGGCAAATTTTCAATAGCACTGCTTGCTGAGTACTTACTCTCTGCAGGATGAACGCCGCCTTTTGCAAATGTTTTTAACACTTTATCCCTCCTTATTTATTTTGTGTTGATGTTTTATTTTTACTTTTTTCAGATGCTTCTTTTGGTTCCGATTTAGCATCCTTAGTATCTTCTTTCACTTTCCGTGGTGGAAAATTGATCTCCAGGATTGCTTCAGTAGGACATTCAGAAACACATTTCCTGCATAACTTACACTTATTAGGATCAATGTAAGCAAGGAAATTTTCCATGGTAATAGCATCAAAAGGGCAAACTTTAACACATTTACCACAGCCAATACAAGCAACTTTACAAGCTTTTCTTGCAATTCCTCCTTTATCCTGATTCACACAGGAAACAAAAATTTTGCGATCTTTTTTATTTTTCTTTCTTAGCTCAATAATGTCATTTGGGCAAGCTTTAACACATGCGCCACAGGCAGTACAGTTGTCGTCAATAACAACAGGTAATCCTGTTTTTTCGTCCATATAAATGGCATCAAAATCGCAAGCATCAACACAATCGCCTAATCCCAGGCAACCATATTGACAATCGGTTTCGCCGGCATATAAACTGGAAGAAATAGCACAAGAAAAAGCTCCATCGTATTGATTAACACGTTTTCGATGTTCCGGCGACCCCGAGCATCGAACAACAGCTACTAATGGTTCTTTTTCTTCAACCTCCTTACCTAATATTTTTGCAACGGCAGCCATGGTTTCATTCCCCCCTACAGGACAATATAAATCCGAAATATCGTCGGCATTAACTAATGCCTCGGCAAACCCCCTACAACCTGGATACCCACAACCGCCACAATTTGCAGCAGGAAGGGCTTCTTCAACCTGGCCGATTCGTGGATCCTCATAAACCTTAAATTTCTGAGCTACAAAATATAAGATTATTGCAGCTCCTGCCCCAATCGCACTAAGTAAAATAATAGTAAATAAAATGGTTGTACTCATGTTTCAGATTTTTAATCTATTTTATGTAATGTAAATGTAAATTGTTTTTGTACATTGTTTTTTGCGTAATATAAAATGGTATAATAAGGAACAAGAACTAATAAAGCTCCAACTCCCGAAATAATTTCATTTTTGGTGGTAATGCTTAAAATAATTAATAATGATAAAACCAACAAAAATGGTAAAACATATCCTAACCATAAGGCTTTAAATCCCAGGGATTGTCTTAAAACAATATTGACAGTTTCACCTACCTGGTATTGATTGGTTTGATCAAAAACATCGACTATTTTTTCCTGCATATCGGCAGCAGAACAGAATCCTTTAGCATGACAGGATGCACATGCCGATTGCGCTAAAAACCGGACTTTTATTTGATTGCCATTTATAGACTCGATACGGCCTTTGTGTTCGATTGATTTTGAATCTGACATCAGAATTTTTCTCAATTTCTAATCGGATACAAAAATAATGGTATTTAAAAATTAAAAATTGCTTTTTGTCAGTTTTTACCGTGATAATACTTATTTAGTTTGATTATAAATAACGGGTTTTATTGTATCAAAGATTTTAAAGGATGTTTTAATCCTTCATAACCAACCAATCGTGCTTTAATAGTTCCAACAATAATAGGGCTTTCTGCCCAAATGGGAATACGGTTTTCATCGTCAGTAACCCAAATAACTAAATCTTCGCCACCCTTGAATACATCTCCTGCCACCAATGATCCTGTAAATTTCAAACAGTTAAACTTACCTACTCCACGCACTTTCCTAACTTCTTTTCCTTTGTATCGAATAAACACCTCAAGAATCTCATTATCAAGTAATATCTTAAAGGGTATTTTTTCATTAATTTCATATTTTGTGAAATCGATATTGCGAGCCTGGTAAACAACAGAAATTACATCATACGTACATGGGGGGATTTCAACTGTGTCGCGAAAATAGGGGGTTCTGGTTTTCTCTACTTCAGAATAAGCAACCCGTTGGTTATGATCAAACTGATACTTAATATCAATAATATAACCATCTTCATTTACATCGCGATGAAAATAAACAGGTAATAAATTATCAGGATTTACCCACGACTGATAAACATCACGTACTTGAAAAAACCAATCGTAAAACGAAAAGGTAACCCCGGTACCTTTTAAATTTAAAACCTGTTGGCCAAACATTTTTTCATTGGAAACTTCAAACTCTACGGCTGCAACATCAGTCCAAATCAAAAACCAATTATAGGTGATCACATAAGTAAGTTTCTCGCCCGCTTGAAAAGCGTTATTCTGAATCTCACATTCAAAATTCTGAGATTTCACTGTGTTTGCCACCAAAAGAACAAAAATAAAACAAATAATGAATAATTTGTATTTATATAATCTTTTCAAAACTAACTTCTTATTACTTCTAATTTTCATGCGTTTATTTTTTAATTGTTTTAAGTCCACATGTAATCGCATACATTAACTTATTATACTAAAATCCATTTTTTTGTGTGCAATTTTCTTCAGTTGTTTTTTCAATACCTGGTTTTCATTCTTTTCTAACCATGGATCATCATCTAAAATATTATCTGCAATATCACGGACATATTGTATTAATTGAGCATCTTTCCCCAGGTTTGCTATTTTAAGGTCAAAAGCAAGGCCGCTTTGCTGGGTTCCTTCAATATCGCCGGGGCCACGTAGTTTCAAATCGGCTTCGGCAATTTCAAATCCATCATTGGATTTAGTCATGATATCAATTCTTTTACGGGCTTCGTTAGATAGCTTATAACCGGTCATTAAGATACAATAGGACTGATCTGCACCACGTCCTACTCTTCCACGCAATTGGTGTAATTGTGATAAGCCAAACCTTTCGGCACTTTCAATCACCATAACACTGGCATTAGGAATATCTACACCTACCTCAATTACAGTTGTAGCCACCATAATATGTGTTTTGCCTTTAACAAATAAATTCATAGCAACATCTTTTTCATCGGGCTTCATTTGCCCGTGAACAATGCTTACAGCATATTTGGGTGGTGGAAATGCTCTGGAAATACTTTCGTATCCGTCTTCTAAATCTTTGTAATCCATTTTTTCCGATTCCTTTATCAACGGATAAACAATATAAATTTGACGTCCCTGTTCAATCTGTTGCCTCATAAAACCAAATAACCGTAACCGTTTCGAATCATACAAATGAATTGTTTTTATGGGTTTCCGCCCGGGAGGCAATTCATCAATTACGGAAACATCCAAATCACCATAAATGGTCATGGATAAAGTACGAGGAATAGGAGTAGCTGTCATTACCAACACATGTGGTGGTTGATGATTTTTTTTCCATAATTTTGCCCGTTGTACTACACCAAATCGATGCTGCTCGTCGATTACCACCAGTCCCAGGTTTTTAAACTTCACCGTTTCTTCAATCAAAGCATGGGTTCCTATCAAAATTTTTAATTCGCCATTCATAAGTTGTTCATGAATTTCTTTACGGGCAGCTGTCTTTGTCGATCCGGTTAGCAATTGCACATTTACAGGCAAACCATCCAAAAATTTTTTTAATGTTTCAAAATGCTGATTTGCCAATATTTCGGTAGGGGCCATTATACAAGCCTGAAATCCATTATCGAGCGCAATAAGCATACTCATCAAAGCAACCAAGGTTTTTCCGCTTCCTACGTCGCCTTGTAATAAGCGATTCATTTGCTTTCCTGATCCTACATCTTTACGGATTTCTTTTAATACTCGCTTTTGGGCATTCGTTAACTCAAAGGGTAAATTTCTTTCATAAAACTGATTGAGGAAATTGCCAACTTTTGAAAAAACAAATCCGTTAAACTTATTTAACCTAATACTTCGCTTCTGAAGAATATTGAGTTGAATATAAAAAAGCTCTTCAAATTTTAATCGATAAATGGCTTTTTTTAGAATTTCTGCGTTTTGAGGGAAATGAATATTAAAAAGGGCATCTTGTAAAGAAATAAGTTTATACTTTTCAATTAAATAATTGGGTAACGTTTCGTTAATATTGTTCTTAATCTGTAAAAGCAAATTATTTATCAGTTTTGCAAAGGCTCTGGATGGTAAATAATTCTTTTTTAATTTTTCGGTTGTACTGTAATGTGCCTGTAACTTAGCTTTAATAACATTCTGATTTCTGAGGTTATCTTCAATCTCGGGATGAATAACATTATATTTTCCTCCAAAATATCCGGGTTTACCAAAAACAATATATTCTTTATTAAGCATTAAGCTTTTCTGAATATAACTCAATCCTTTAAACCAAACCAACTCAATAGTTCCGGTTCCATCAGTAAAATAAGCTACCAGTCGTTTTTTACGTCCACCTCCTATTTGCTCGAAACCAATGATTTTTCCTTTTAATTGGATATGTGGCAATTCGGGATTTAAATCGCTGATTTGATGAAATTTTGAACGGTCGATATATTTGTAAGGAAAATAATACAACAAATCTTCAAATGTAAAAATCTTTAATTCTTTGTTCAGGAGTTCTGCCCTTTTGGGGCCAACGCCGGTTAAAAATTTTATCTCTTGTTGTAAAAAATCAGGCATATAAAAATAAAAAAAACATCATGAATAAACAAAAATACAAATATAATTAGCCTTTCATAAAGTTAGGCCGTTTAAAATCTTATTTTTGCTATACAATAATACATCTTTTTTAATAATCTTAACCTATATGTTTTCGTCATTACTATTTGCATTAAAGTTTCTAAAATATAAGATTTTTGCCAAACACAAGAAAGGCCATGGAATTCATTCTCCTTTTGTTTTTGCCCTAATTAACCAAGTTTTTAATGATAAAAAAGTTGATGATAATTTAGCTAAAATCATCAATTTGCATCAAAAATATAAGCAATCAAAAGATACATTAATATTTGATGAGAAGGGAGCAGGAACACACCAGCATAAAAAATCAAAGATAAAATATGGGAACAATCGAAACATACAAAGAATATCAACAACAGAGGGCAAAACCATTCGAAATTCATCCGTTACAAAAAAATATGGTGGACTTATTTATCGCCTGGTAAAATATTTTAATCCTGAAAACATTCTTGAAATAGGCACTTCGGTAGGTATAAGTACTTTATATATTGCTCAGGGTGCACCCGAATCAAAATTTACAACTATTGAAGGAGTAAAAGAAAAAATACAAATTGCTCAAAAATTAACTCGAGCACAGCAATTACAAAATATTAAATTTGTTTGTAGCGATTTTGATTCGGGTGTCCCTAAAATTTTAAAAAATTTTACTACGCTGGATTTTATTTTTTTTGATGGGAATCATACACAGAAAGCTACTGAAAGCTACTTTCATTTGTGTCTTAAAAAAGCTCACAACAATTCTGTATTTATTTTTGATGACATCCACTGGTCGTCCGAAATGGAAAATGCATGGAATACGATAAAAAAACATGAGAAAGTAAGTGTGAGCATTGATCTTTTCCGCTTGGGCATACTTTTTTTTAGGCCGGAAATTACCAAGGGCCATTATATAATTAAGTTTTAATAAAAAAAAGAATTGTTTTAATTTAAGAATTATTAAATTCGTAACACTTTTTAAATAAAATAAATCCGGTTATGGAAAAGATTATTGATATTAAAGAAATAATTAAATACTATCATGTTGGCACAGAGACCATAAAAGCATTACGCTCAGTTTCTGTTTCGATAAACCGTAACGAATATGTTGCGATTATGGGGCCCTCAGGTTCTGGAAAATCAACTTTAATGAATATTTTAGGATGTTTAGATACACCCACCGGTGGAAAATATATTTTAAATGGTAAAGATGTAAGCCATTTAAATGATGATGAGCTGGCAGGAATCAGAAATAAAGAAATTGGATTTGTATTTCAAACCTTTAATCTTTTACCCAGATATACTGCTTTAGAAAATGTTACACTCCCACTAATTTATGCAGGTAAAAATAAAGAAGAAAGGTTAGCAAAAGCAGAGGAGACGCTTGTAAATGTAGGTTTGCATGACCGAATAGCACATAAACCCAATGAATTATCGGGAGGACAAAGACAAAGAGTTGCTCTAGCCAGAGCATTGGTTAATAATCCATCGATTATATTAGCCGATGAGCCAACAGGAAATCTCGACTCAAAAACATCCATGGATATTCTTAATCTTTTTAATCAAATTCATCAAATGGGCAATACCATTATTTTGGTTACCCACGAAGAGGAAATTGCAAGGCATGCCCACCGTATTATAAGATTAAAAGATGGCATGATTGAATTGGATGAACTAAATCCTGATCCCGTAAGAACAAATTGAAAAATTTTTATTCAAGTTAAACAAAATAGGAATCATATCGTTTCTTCTAAAAAAGTATGCTATGGACATGAAAATTTATACGAAAACAGGCGATAAAGGTGAAACTTCGCTAATAGGCGGAACAAGAGTACCTAAATTTCACGATAGAATAGAAGCCTATGGTACGGTTGATGAGCTTATTTCATATATTGGGCTCATTAGAGATCAAAAAATTGATGATCATTCGAGATTAACCTTAATTGAAATACAGGACCGGTTAATGACCTGTGCATCAATTTTAGCTACCGATTGTGAGAATTGTGATGTAAAAATACCTGAAATCTACAATCAGGATATTGAAATGTTGGAGGAAGAAATTGACAAAATGGAAAAAGATTTACCTCCGCTTCGCTCATTTATTTTGCCCGGAGGTCATACAACAGTTTCCTATTGCCACATAACCAGGAATGTTTGCCGAAGAGCAGAAAGATTAGCCATAAAAGTACAAAATCAATATAAACATAGCGAAAAAGTCATTCAATATCTAAATCGTTTATCTGATTATCTGTTTGTTTTATCAAGAAAATTCACTATAGATTTGTATGCCAAAGAGATACCGTGGAAACCAAGAGTTTAGCAAAAAAATTTTGTTTTTCAATATTATTTTTATATTTGCACAAATTTATAGGGTATAATTAAAACGAATTATATATGTATTGGACATTAGAATTAGCATCAAAATTAGAAGATGCGCCATGGCCTGCGAGTAAGGAAGAATTAATCGATTATGCAATTCGTTCGGGAGCACCTTTGGAGGTTATAGAGAACCTTCAGGAGATTGAGGATGAGGGGGATATTTATGAAAGTATTGAAGATATATGGCCTGATTATCCGAGTAAAGATGATTTCTTTTTTAACGAAGATGAATACTAATTAAAAAGGGAACTTCTCAGTTCCCTTTATTTTTTCCAAAAAAATATATCAACCTTCGACTTTGGCCTTAAGTTTTCGAACCAGTTAAATCCTTTTAGTTTTGTTTCTTCAAGTTCACCTGGTGGAAATAAAGTTCCTGTTGGTAGTTTAATCATATTAATACGACTAACCTGTCCGTTTTCTAAATAGATTGTTATATCGCTACTTTCGGCAAAATTTACACCAACAGTTTCTTGTTTATCTTTTGTATAGTATATCGATTGTCCATTTCCAAAAACATCTACTTTATGCAGATTATTATGTCTAATATATCCTTTCATCTCTTTACCTCTAATCTGATTAAATTTATCGATTCCTTCCTCTGAAATAATTAATGAACTTCCTATCAAATGGAAATAATCAATTTTCTCATTTTTGGTATATACTTTCACTAATTCAGCAGTCATCTGACTTTCTTCTGCCCAAAGAATAGGTTCCTGATACATCGTAATCACAGAATCTTCAAAAGTATACACCATCGAATCACATCGAGCCTGAAAATCCTCTCTAAAGATTTGTACTTTATGATATGCTCTTAATATCCGATATGTGCCTGAAGAATCGTAATTTGACCGTAACGTATCGGCATGTAAAAATAATGAATCAGTTTCATCGGTTACCTGGATAAGCAATGCACTATCGGTTACCAAAAACTTCTCGGGTTCGCGCAGATAGTAGGCATAATGTCCTTTTATTATCATGTTTTCAGTGGTATCTATCATCTCAATATTATCGATAGCAATGCCAACACCAACGGAATCATCAAAAAATAAGCTGTCGCCCATTAATATTTTTTCTTTATTTTGATACCTTGCATTTTCATTAAACTGAAATTTCTTTTCGGGGATTTTATACCACCCATTTTCGGCATAGAGGTGGTTATCTTCGTTATAAATATCTGTTGGCCCTAAAAAATAAGCAATCTCTGTTTCTGTATTGTATTTTAATGTATCGGTATAAATTGTATAATCTGGTGTTTTAACAATAACGCTATCTTTATATACAAATAAGTTATTATTGGCATAGTAATAACCAATAACACTTTCTAAGGTATTTTTATCTTTATTAACAATTTTTGCGCCTTCAAAATAATTGGCGACACTAGTTTCGGTATTAAAATCAAGAGAGTCTGTAGTGAGTGTTGCATTTTTATCTTTTAATATAACATTACGCCTTACCTCACCAACATTATTATTGCCGTTATATCTCATAAAATCACCATATAAATGCAGTGTATCTCCCCTGTTAAGATGAACATTGCTATAGGCGTGTATCATATTTTGTTTACTGTACAAATACGCACTATCACAATACATAGTGGCATTATTGTGTTCAAATATAACATCGCCAATAAAACGACGTACTCCCTCGCCTACTGTTTTACTAGATTCAAACGAATTAGAGTTAAGTATCTTGACTTGTTCTTTCTCTTGAGCTACAGTCGACAATGGCATTACAAGGCACAAAGCAGCTAAAATCAGGAATAAAATAAATTGTTTACCCATTAAAATAGTGATGATTTATTGTTTTATCCATCCATTTTCTAAAAACTTACAGTTTATAAAAGAATCGTCGATATGGATATAGGTTTTCTTTTTACTCTCTTTTAGCCATTCCTCAAATTTTTGTTGTTGTTTTTGCATCATGGCAATATCTTCAATCATCTCATAATCATCTTTTAAATTGGCTTTATGTGCATCAATTTTTTTGGCAATTTTTATGATTTTAAAAATTGTTTTTCCTTTATTGTCAACTGTTTCAAAAGGCTCAGAAATTTCACCCTTTTCTAAATCTTTAACTATATTATATTCAGCCTTAGGTAACTCCTCGAGGTCAAATTTTGTTGAGGAATTCATAGGATTAACCATTAAGCCATCGTTAAGCCTTGATTGTTCATCCTCAGAAAATCTAAGGGCAGCATTGGTAAATGATATACTATCATTTCTTATTAGGTTAGCAATACTGTCGAGTTTATTTTTTGCTTTAATTTTTTGCTGAATATCTACTTTAGGAGTAATCAATATATGCCGCACATTAACCTGACTGCCTTGTTTAGCAATTAACTGAATAATATGAAAGCCATATTCAGATTCAACAATACGCGATACACCACCATCGTCGGTAAGCCTGAAAGCTGCTTTAGCAAACTCAGGATCCAGTTCATCTCGTGTTCTAAAACCCAGCTCACCACCTCTGCGGGCTGATCCGGGATCTTCGGAATAAAGAACAGCTAAAGTAGAAAACCGTTCTCCATTTATAATTCGCTCACGTATATTTAATAATTTCTCGCGGGCTTCGGCTCTTGATATCTCATCTTCTGGAGGATAAACGGCTATTTGATTAATCTGGTATTGGGTATTTACCATGGGGATACTGTCATTAGGTAATTTTTTATAAAATGCTTCAACCTCTTTGGGTGAGACTTTTACACCTGCAACCAAATTTCTTTGCATCGTTTGGGTCAAAAGCTGTTCGCGAATTAAAGGCCGGAAATCTTCTTTTATTTCAATCATCGACTTATTATAAAACTCTTCTAATTTCTCCTGTGATCCAATTTGGCGAATAAAATAATTAAGCCTGCTTTCTAATTCCCCCTCAATTTGATTCATTCCAACCTCAATACTATCCAGTTCGGCCTGAATTAATAATAATTTCTGGACTAACAATTCTTCGAAAACCTCACATTTAATATCGCCACGGCCTTGATAACCCTGAGCTTTTAGTTGTATTACTTGATTTTCAATATCTGATTGCAAAATAATCTTATCACCTACATTTGCAATTACTCTGTCAGCAATAAATTGATCCTGGGCAGATAAATTAAATGTTAAAAGAATTAACGTTGCGGATATAAAAAGTTTATTAAAAAATGTCATCTTCATATTAATCTTCATATTAATTTTAATAGATTATAAATTCGTTTCGGTTTAAGGCATTATTGTATATATTATTTTCCAATTCTTCAATAAATGAAAATTTTCTTTTATTAAGTATAATGGTTTTGATTTTGGGTTTTGCATATTCAATAGGTTGAATAGAACTTCTAAGGGCAAAGTCATTAATTTTCACGAAATAGTTAAACAAAGAGTCTTCTGTTTCGATATATTTATTATAACGTAAATAACGTTCTTCATCGTCAATTTTTAAGGGTAGTTCGCTTAATAAATTACTGAATGAAATCCACTCGTTATTAAAATTATCGAATTTGGTAGCATACTGGTAACAATAATCTTCGAGTTTAGTTAAATCTTCGGCATTATCTGACTTATACCATTTTTTTACATTATTTATTTCCGGAGACTCTTTTGAAATTTTTAGATATAAGGCTTTAACAATATTATGATTGAGAATAAAATTTGCTGAGTATTCATTATAATATGATTCTATTTCTTGTTGAGTAATTACAGTATCAATTTTCTGTTTTATTAATTCTTGTCTATACTTAAAGATTAATAAAGAAGAACGGTAATCCTCTATTTGTTTTTCAATATTTTTACTTTCGGTTGGGAGGTTTTCTTCGGCTTTTTGCAGCATTAACTGTTTTTTTATCCAATCGTTGATATAGTTTTTAGTCAGCGTAACACTGTCTTCTTGTGAAATATTTGATGGGAGTAATTGCTTTAAATCCGACTCGTACAAATATTTATCATGTACCCGAGCCAGTGGTTTATCATTTTCATGCTCTTTTTCCTGCTTACATCCAAGAAATAAAGAAAATAAAATAAAACTTATAATAAAAGATAATTTAAATTTATACATCTCAATCGCTGTATTTATAATTGTTTATTTTAATGTAGATAGAACCTGATTATTAATGCGGATATTGTATTTATCTCTTAAATTTTTAATCCACTCTTCTTCCAAATATTCTTGATAATCGGAAATAACATTTCCTTTTGCTTCGTTAAATGGTTTTATCGTAGATTTTAATTTTTCTCCTTTAATTAGAACTAACAAATTGTCATTCTCCTCGGAAGAGTTATTCCATACCATTTGGTCAATAATTTTATTTTCACCCTGTTTAAAGATTCCTTCTTCAATTTTTAGTACTTCATTTTCGTCATTATACTTTTCTAATAATTCCTCATTGGTAAGTTTTTTTCTAAAAAGCCTACGTTTATTGATATCCTTTTTTACCTTTCGATATACATTTTCGTTTTTACAAAAATAGATACTCCCTTTCCATCTTTCATCCCATCTATAATTATCTTTATGATTATCATAATATTCTTTTAACCCAATTGAATCAGATAATGCTTTGGTCCAAACCTCTTTATCCATTAATTCAAATAATAACATCCCGTCATAATATTCCTTTAATAAATATTTATATTCAGGATACTTATCGGCTAATCTTGATTCTTCATATTCAAGAATATAGTTATCTACAAAGTTATTATAGAGATCATAATAATGATTTGGAGTTAAATTTTGTGGTTTATTGTTATGTACAAAATTCTCAAAATCATTTACGGTTATTTTTTTATTGTTTAAAATAAAAAGAGTTTTATTTTGATTCATTTTCGACTCAAAATAGGAGTCATTAAATTTCATGATATTTTTTGTTGAATCATAAAATACAGGTAAATTAGATTTTTTCTCCGTAAATTGATAATTTTCTTTTAATTTATTAATCAATGCTCTTTGTGCTTTAAGCGAACGGTGGCTGTTAATTACTTTTCTTCTTAAATCATCCTTTACCTCTTCCAATGATTTTGGTTCATTCCTGTCAATCCGCTTTATGATATGCCAGCCATAATTTGTTTTAACTGGTTTTGAAATATCACCATTGTTTTTTAGTGCAAAAGCTGTACGTTCAAACTCTTCAACCATTTGCCCAACAGTAAACCAGGGCAATTCTCCTCCGTTTGCAGCAGAGCCTTTATCGTCAGAATATTCTTTTGCAAGTTTAGCAAAATCCTCTCCCTGTTTTAATCTATGATATAATTTATGTATTAACTCTTTTTTCTGATTTGCATTTACTGTATTTCTGTTTTTAGAATCCGCAAGCATAATGTGTGCTACTTTAATTTCACCTCTTGCTTCTTTCTTATCGGTTAATTGAATAATATGATATCCAAAACGCGTACGAACAGGCCCTTTAATATCCCCAACATTCATAGAATAAACAGCCGTCTCGAAAGGATATACCATTTGAAACACAGTAAAATATCCTAAATCACCTGCATTATTTTTAACCGATGGATCATCCGAAGCTCCTCTAGCAACAACAGGGAATGGCTCTCCACGAATAATTCTATCTTTTATTTTAACCGCTTTTTTATAGGCAAAAGCCGTATCCTCAGGTAAAGCATTATCTTTTACCCTAATTAAAATGTGGCTGGCTCTAACTTCATATTGCATTCTATCATAAGCTTCTTTTACTAATTTATCAATCGTTGCAGAATCAAGTAAGTAAGGCCTTGCCAATTGTTTTTTATATCCTTCAAACTCTGATTGAAAATTTCGAGAGGTGTCTAATCCATGGTTTTTAGCTTCAAGCACTTTAAGTTTAAAATTAATAAACAACTCAAGATATTCATCAATGGGAATAGTTTCACCAGTTGTCAGGTTAATCTTATTTTTTTCATAGAATCTTAAAAATTCATCTTTTGTAATAGTTTCGTTATCAATTTCAACTAAAACTTCACTATTCTGTTTTTGTGCGTTGGCAAAGAAAAAAAAGAATAGAATAATTAATAAACCAGCTATTTTTTTCATTAGATAAAATTTTATGATAAAAATTACATTTGACGGCTATAATTAGGTGCTTCGCGTGTAATTGACACATCGTGCGGATGACTTTCGGTAACTCCGGCACCCGTAACACGAACAAATTTCGATTGCATTAATGTTTGGATATCTTTAGCTCCACAATATCCCATACCAGCTCTTAATCCTCCAACCAACTGGTATATAACTTCTGACAGATTTCCTTTAAAAGGAACACGAGCAGCAATTCCTTCAGGTACCAACTTATTAATATCATCTTCCACATCCTGAAAATAGCGATCTTTTGATCCTTGTTGCATAGCTTCAATGGATCCCATGCCACGATAAGATTTAAATTTTCGTCCGTTATATATAATCGTTTCACCAGGAGATTCTTCAACGCCAGCAAATAATGAACCCGCCATAACTGTGTGGGCACCTGCTGCAATAGCTTTAACGATATCACCCGAATAGCGTAACCCACCATCTCCAATTAAAGGAACCCCGGTTCCTTTAAGAGCTTTTGCAACTTCGTAAATAGCGGTAAGTTGAGGTAATCCAACACCGGCAATTACACGAGTTGTACAAATTGAACCTGGCCCAATACCAACCTTTACAGCATCGGCTCCAGCATCAATCAGGGCTTTAGCTGCTTCGGATGTACCAATATTTCCAACCACTACATCAATAGTAGAAAAGTTTGCTTTTACCGATTTCAGCATTTCGATTACACCTTTTGAATGCCCATGCGCTGTATCAATTACCACAGCATCTACACCGGCATTAACCAATGCTTCAACGCGTTGGTGGGTGTCAGATGTTACTCCTACACCAGCTGCAACACGTAACCGGCCTTGTTTATCCTTACAGGCTAATGGGTTATCTTTTACCTTAGTTATATCCTTGTACGTTAGTAAACCAATCAACTTGTTGTTATCATCCACAACAGGGAGTTTTTCAATTTTATGGCGCTGCAAGATATCTGTTGCTTTCTCAAGATCAATAGATTGATGGGTTGTAATAATTTTATCTTTAGTCATTACATCCGCAATCTTTCTAGACATCCTTTTTTCAAACCGCAAATCACGGTTGGTAACGATGCCAACCAATGTTTTATTATTATTAACTACAGGAATACCTCCAATTTTATATTCCTTCATCAGATTTAATGCATCGGCAACGGTATCATCACTATGAATGGTAATAGGATCATATATCATCCCATTTTCGGCACGTTTAACCGTTTTTACATGTTTTGCCTGTTCTTCAATACTCATATTTTTATGAATAACACCTATCCCTCCCAAACGTGCAATAGCAATAGCCATGGCCGCATCAGTAACGGTATCCATTGCTGCGGAGACAATGGGGACATTTAATCGGATATTTCGGGAAAACTGTGTAGAAATATCCACTTCGCGAGGTAATACCTCCGAATATTGAGGAATCAATAATACATCATCAAATGTAAGCCCTTCAAATGCAACTTTTTCTTGTAAAAATGACATTTTTATATGATTTTTATGTAGCTTTAAAATTGTGCCAAATTACAAAAAATTAGCAAAATATCGGTTGAAAATATGATAATATCCATAGATTTGATTTTTTTAACTTTTTTTAAGATATTCATTAGCGCATAAATATCATCTTTATTACATGATAAACAAGTATGAACAAATACTGATTAAATACTGGGGGTATTCCAAATTCAGGCCCTTACAGGAGGATATTATCCGCTCGGTGATGGATGGTAAAGATACGCTAGCCCTAATGCCAACCGGAGGTGGCAAATCTATTACTTTCCAGGTTCCCTCAATGGCCCGGGATGGAATTTGTATTGTAATTACTCCGCTTATTGCGTTAATGAAAGACCAGGTAGAAAATTTGCAAAAAAAAGATATCAAAGCCATTGCCATCTATTCAGGGATGACAAAAAATGAAATAGACATAGCTCTGGATAACTGTATTTATGGAGGTGTGAAATTTCTTTATATATCGCCAGAGCGAATAAATACCGAGCTTTTTAAAATCAGGGTTAAATATATGCAGGTAAACTTAATTGCCATTGATGAAGCACACTGCATCTCTGAATGGGGCTATGATTTTCGTCCTTCATATTTAAAGATAGCAGATTTACGTGAATTAGTCCCCGATGTTCCTTTTTTAGCCTTAACAGCAACTGCTACAACAAAAGTTGTTGAAGATATTCAGGAGAAATTAAAATTTAAAGAGAAAAATGTTTTTCGTAAAAGTTTTGAGCGTAAAAATCTGGTTTATCTTGTACGTGAGGTTGAAGATAAACAGAATTATTTGATCGAAACGCTAAATAATGTGAAAGGTAGTGGGATTATTTATGCACGAAATAGGAAAAAAACACGAGAAATAGCCTTAATGCTTCAAAAAGCTAAAATATCAGCCGATTATTATCATGCCGGGTTAAAACACGAAGACAGGAGTAATAAACAGAATCATTGGAAGGTAGGCAAAACCAGAGTAATGGTTGCAACCAATGCTTTTGGAATGGGCATTGATAAACCAGATGTACGATTTGTTATTCATATTGATTTACCAGATAGTATTGAAGCCTATTTCCAGGAAGCCGGCAGGGCTGGCCGAGACGAAAAAAAAGCGTATGCTGTACTATTATATAATAATTCGGATAAGGTAAAAGCCGAACAAAGAATTGAAACCAATTTCCCTGAACTTAAAGAGGTAAAAACCATCTATCAGGCTCTGGGTAATTTTTTCCAAATTGCTTATGGCAGCGGTAAAAATCAGGCATATGATTTTATTATTTCCGAATTTGCCCAAAAATATAATTTCAATATCCTTAAAATACACAGCGCATTAAAATTTTTACAACGTGAAGGATACATTGAAATTACCGATGAACTTTATAGCTCATCCAAAATACATTTTCTAGTAGGAAGAGATGATCTTTATAAATTCCAAATTGCCAATGCTAAGTTTGATGGTTTTATAAAACTCATTCTCCGTGCTTATACAGGATTATTTTCTGATTATGTGAATATTGATGAAATTTCGTTAGCAAAAAAGGCAAATACCAATTTAGAAACAGTATATAACTATTTAAATAAATTAAATAATTTAGGAATCTTAAATTATATCCCAAAGAAAAGTAACCCGTTTATCGTTTTTACCGAAGAGCGCTTAGATGACAAATCACTTCATTTATCAAAAGAAAACTATGATTTCCGAAAAAAAAGGTTTATTGACCGGTTAAATGCTGTTTTACATTATGCCTCATCCAATAATAAATGTAGAAGCCAACTTTTATTATCTTATTTTGGCGAAAGTAATCCCGATAGATGTGGCGTTTGTGATATTTGTACACGGAGAAATGAGCTGGATCTTAGTAAATATGAATTTGACTTAATATTAGAGAGTATAAAAGAAAAACTAGGTGGACAAACGATATCGCTTGATAAGTTGGTTTCGATGTTAAAATTTAATAAAGAAAAAAGTCTTAAAGTGATTCAATGGCTATTAGATAATCATAAAATAATAAAAGACCCGGAAGAACGTATTACATGGCATAAATAAATTAAACGTTAGCTATTCCACCTGAAAAATTTCAATCCCAAAATCTCTTCTACCATCCTGGAAAAGAGCAAATAAATAATGGCCCTGCATTTGTAAAAACTTATACTCTTTTCTTTTTGTTGCATGTTCAAAAATTTTCACTGGTTTTTCAGGTTCTCTAATATCAAATACTTCTATCCCTTTATCTGTTGCAACATATAAATATTTATCCTTAATTAATAAATCTTTTGCTCTACCCATAGTTTTAATCTCATTTACACTTAAAGGATATAAAGGCAATCCCATATTTAAAACTATCAGCCCGCCAAAATCATTAGCCAAATAACCAATTTTATCCCGTACAATTAGTTTATTTGCCTGGGCTTCGGTTAAGAAATCTTTAGGGAATTCGGCTTGCTTAAATGAAGTAAAGGGTTCGTTAAATTTAAAAATTCTTAATCCCCTTCGTCCTCCAACAATAATTACATATGGTGGTTGAATCTGAATATCTTTTACGGTAAAATCTTTAACATTATTTCTGGAAATCATTTTTATATCATCCATGTTGCTAAAATCAACAATCTCAAGCCCCATATTAATATATCCCAAAAAAGCAAAATCCTTATAAATTTTGGTAAAATAAACATCCTGATGTCGATAATATGTTCCTAAAACAAAAGGTAAGGTGGGATCAGAAATATTTAATATTTTTAATCCCAGTTCTCCGTATGAAAGAAAAGCTTTATCATCAATAACTTCAACATTATATGCAGTTCCGTAAACTTTCTTTCTCGATCGTCTTTCAAACTCTTCATATGTAGCCAACAGGCCAAAATTTTCAAAATCAGAAATATTATAAATATGCAACCCTGCTTCTCCCAATGGAAGAAATAATACAGTATCTTTAATAGCAAAATTAGATAGTTCAAAGTGTCGTTGATTATCTCTATATTCAGATACAGGAAAAATATATTGAGCAAAACTAAATTTTACGAAGATAAGCAGGATAAAAATTAGTATCGTTCGTTTTTTCATATTTGGGTTTTATAATATATGGTTAGAATTTTCAAAGTATCAAATTTATACTATTTATTCAATATATACAACCATCCCTTTTAAATACTCTCCTTCTGGATGATAGATGTTTACAGGGTGATCGGATGGTTGAGTTAGCTGATGTAATATTCTTACATTTCTTCCTGTATTGGCAGCAGCAGCAAAAACAGATTTTCTGAAATTTTCTCTACTAACGACTTGCGAGCATGAAAAGGTAAACAATATTCCTCCGGGTTTGATTTTTTCTATAGCTTTAGCGTTAAGTCTTTTATACCCTTGTAGTGCATTATGTAAAACATTATGATGTTTGGCAAATGCAGGAGGATCAAGAATAATAAGATCATATTTTTGATCTGCATCTTCTAAAAACTCAAATGCATCAACAGCAAAAGCTTGGTGCCTATTGGTTTGTTCAAAATTTAATGCAATATTTTCGTTGGTCAAATCAATGGCTTTAGCTGAGCTATCGACTGAATGGACTAGCTTTGCTCCACCTTTCATGGCATAAACTGAAAAACCACCGGTGTATCCAAATACATTTAAAACAGCTCGATCTTTTGAATATTCCTGAACAAGTTTTCTATTTTCACGCTGATCGATAAAGAAACCTGTTTTTTGCCCTTCCTCCCAATTAATTTTGAATTTATTCCCATATTCAAAAACTATCTCATTTTCGGGTTTTCCCAAAAGATATCCATTTTTAGCCTCAACATCCGATTTATAAGGAATCGTGGATTCACTTTTATTATACACAGCATGTAATTTATCGCCATAAATTTCCTGAAGTATTTTAACAAAGGTTTCTTTATTCTGATACATTCCAATTGAATGCATTTGCATAACTGCTGTACCATTATAAAAATCAATGATTAATCCGGGTAAACCATCTCCTTCTGCATGTACTAATCGATATACATTATTATGTTCGTTATTTATTATGTTCAGGTTTTTTCTTAGGCTATAAGCATTTTTAATTTTCGTTTTCCAAAAATCAAAATTGATATCTGTTGGTTCAAAAGAAATAATTCGTACAGCAATAGAGCCAATCTGATAGTGTCCGATAGCTAAAAACTCATCTTTATTATCGGTTACCTTAACCAGGTCGCCTTCAGTAACATTACCAATAATTTTCTTTATTGCTCCTGAAAAAATCCACGGATGATACCTGCGTGGCGATTGATCTTTTCCTGATTTTAAAATAACTTTTGGATAGTCCATGGGAAATTTAAATTACCTGATTTAACGTTTTATATATTTGTAAACAAGCCCATGCATCGGTGGCAGCATAAAGCAATTGACCTTCGGAAAGCTCTTCTTTTTCCCAATTGGATACTTGCTTTGATTTAGAAATACGTTTATTTAATACAATACCTGCAATCTTTTTTAAACTCTGACTTTCAATATTAAAATACTTAACAAAATCTTGTAAATCGATAAAACTTTGAAATTCAAAATCCTGTATTTCTCGTAAGGCTTTTATATCATCCCTTATAGCCAGGCCAATTTTTTTAACCTCTTTATTAGATAAAATATCGATAATTTCGTTTGGCAATCCTATTTTATTTATTCTTATTAAGAAAGCTTCATGTAAAGTGGATAGTTGCAATAAAGAAACCTGATTAATTACTCCTTTTTTAAAAGAGGGTTTAGTTTCGGTATCGAAACCCAAAATTTTTTGTTCCTGTATTAAAGGTAAATAATAATCAAGTTTTTCAAATGTATCAATAACAAAAACTCCTCCATCAAACTGAAAAAGAGGCAATTCATTAATTTCACTATTGGTAATATGATTTTTAAACATGCTAATCTTCGGTATTGTAATCTTGTTGCCGTTTAGAAATAATCCAGTCATCAGTATTTATATCGTCAGCATTTTTATTCTCTTCTGAAGGATCAATATCGTCGAGATTATCCCCACTATAAAAAACGGTGTGGGCCGCTTTTAATGCATTTACCAGTTTTTGGCCCCAAAACTCCTCAAAATTCACCTGACATTCCCACAATGCATCATTCATAATTTCTTCGCTACCAATATAATATAGCGAAATAAAATTTTTTATATCCTGGTAAATATCTGCCAGGTTATCGGCTATTGAAGCCGAACTTTGTTCAACCTGTTCGTGCGTTAACGGGTCAAAAACTTCAAGATACTCATCATGAAAGCCAAGTTTGTTTTTTACGGAATCGTGAATAAAATCCCATTCTTCTTCGGATACGAACTTTTCATTATTATCGTCGAAAATAGATTGAAATTTAGGAAGCAGTGAAGCTTTTAAATAGAGTAAAGGTAATATTTTATGTGCTTTATTTAAAAAATCGCGCTTACTGAACCGATAGGTGTTTTCAACAAATTTGCAATATTCAGCAGCAACGGTAACAAATTCCGTAACATCTTTAGTATAAACAATACTACTATCAAATCCTTTTTCCATATTCAAAGCATAAAATTTTTGTGCAAAGGTAAAAAAGAAATTTTATTTACCTTATGATTTGAATAGAGCATCGCCAAGAATAGATTTATCTTGTAAACACCCACTCTTTTTTTGTCGACAATTCATGGTTAAATAAATAGCCTTCGCTATCAAAAGCTTTAAGTTGCTCAGGTTCTTCAATTCTATTTTTTATTATAAAACGGCTCATTAATCCTCGTGCTGTTTTAGCATAAACAGCTATTACTTTAAAATCATTCCCTTTCGTTTCTTTAAAAACTGGTGCAATAATTTCTCCATTAATCTTTTTAGGTTTTATGGACTTAAAATATTCGTTTGAAGCCAGATTGACTAATACTTTATTATTTTGTTTTGAAAGCTCGTTATTTATAAAACCGGTAATTTTGGTCCCCCAAAATTTATATAAATTTTCCCCACGTTTGTTTTTTAGTGCTGTGCCCATTTCTAAACGATAAGGTTGCATTAAGTCGAGTGGCCGCAATACACCATATAGTCCGGATAAAATCCTCAAATGATTTTGAGCAAATAACAAATCATCGGTCGTTAAAGATTTTGCATCTAACCCTAAAAATGCCTGTCCTTTAAAAACGGCAAGGGCCTGTTTTGCATTTTCTGGAGTAAATGGTTTTTTCCATCGCTGGTATCGTTCATAATTCAACGAGGCTAATTCCTGATTAGTATTCATTAGTGTTGCTAATTCTTTTTTAGATTTTTTTTTTAACGCTTTAACTAAAGTTTCTGAATCAGCCAAAAATTCTGGTTGAGTATATTCTTTTGTTTTGATATTATTATCAAAATTCAGTGTTTTTGCAGGAGAAATTATTGTAATCATAAATTAAGTGTATTTTCGTATTATTAATAAAATAATCATTTTAACTGTTAACAACAAAAAGTGGAGGTTTGTTTTATAAAAAAAGCGGTGCTCTAGCACCGCCAGTCTTTGAAAAGTACTGTATCTTTTACAGTATCGATATTTAGGTTAGGGTATTCCGCATTTAAATTCATGCAATCACGTTTTTTAGATGTAATAATTAAAAAAAAGGTTGCGTCCAATGAAAATTTATTGAAAAAATCTCATGCATAAAAGATTTATGAATGGGAAGTTACTGAATAACAACAGATTCCTGATCTTCTTTATATCTTAATTTAAAATATAAAACAACAGAAAAAATGGCATAGAAAGGGTAAGTTAACGCAGATACCAAAGCGTTTAATAAAACTATCCACATTCCAACATCATAATTTTGCATCTTAAAGGACTCCATAATATTTCCCGTTTCGCTCCAATTATCAAAAAATATAATAACAAAAGGGATAGACATTAAGGCTGAAACAACAATTGAAATTAAAATCATCATTATTACAAACAAAACCATTGCACCTAAAGTTGACCAAAAATCTTTGTGTACTAACGAAAAAGTTCTGCTAATAGCTTCTAATGCATTTTTTTCTTCAGCAACAACTATGGCTGCACCAGGAAAAAGAACTGTTCCTAAATAAACAAAGGCTATTAAAAATCCAATAATAAAAATAAAAATACCAGCAACGGTACCTAAGGTTACTATAAGCCCTGATAATAACAAAAAGAAGATCATATGTATGGAATGCTTTTTAAGAGATTCCACAAACAATTCACCGGAAGTTAATTTCTTTTCACCATCATTTTTTAAAATAAGATTTATAAAAAATGCATTTAACAGGCCATATATTATAACTGTTCCGCTTATAACAATCCCCAATACACTCATAAAACCAGATAATTCTCTCATCATTTCCTCTGGGTCAGCTATAGTATATATTTGGCTAATGCCGAGGTTGTATATAATAAATTGAATGAAGAAAAAAGCAATAAAACCTGATAGGAAAAGAGGTATGAATTTCTTTTTATAAATAGTAAATACATGAGAAAAAATGGCCTCTGTTTCCATTGGCTTATACAGGCTGTGTTTTTTAAAATCATCCATGGTCTATTATAAATCTAATTTAAAAAAAGGTCTTATTATTGAACCGAAAATAAATTACAAAAACGAAAAAATTATATATTTTCTATTTCAATTATAAATGATTTTTTATGAAGTAATACTGCTATCTTTTGACAGTGTTTTAAATAAAATTAATTTAAAACTAAATTTCATTGTAAAATTTTACAAATTCAACAATTTTTTTCTCGGTTAAGAAAATGATAATTTGATTATCAATATAATCTACAACCTCTTCTTTATCTGACATGACTTGCTTGAAAAAATCTTTCGATTTATCAATTTTAATAGCAGGTTCATTCTCTTTTTTGATATATAGTTCTTGTTTAACTGAAGTAGAGGAATTAGATCCATAACCTTCAATATTTCTAGTTCCTGTTTTATAATCAACTTCTCTGCGTAATAGTAATTTACAATCCCCACCAACAATTTGCTCAAAATATCCCTCATTTATTCTTTTAGCATTATCATAAAATTTAGAATAAACAAATTTTTGCGAACCTATACTCACAACTTCAACAGAAGAAGGATCTACAACTGATCTAAGTTCAATTTGATCGGAATATATATTGTATCTATAGGTATAACCACTCATGGATATGGAGTCGTTTAAAAACATAACCCCACCCTTCCAATTATCATCTAAAAAAATATTAAACCTACTTTTGGATACACTTGAATTAGAAAAATTATTCACTTTAACCTGACGTTGAATATCCCTTGAACGTTCAATAATATTCGATGAACCACTAACATTATACTGGGCAAAGCCAATTAAACCTATAAAACTAAAAATCAAACTTAAGAATACTTTTTTCATTTATTTAAATTTTATTAATTTACATTCAATTTTACTTACAAATATATAATTTATCGAAAAACAACAAAGTTCTAATTACTAAAAACCCTTTTTAAATTGACAACAGATTTACGATTTAGTTTAATTCAAAATGACACAAATATTTAAAAAAGATACCCAGTACTACAAATTTTGTATGTATGGTTTTTTAAAAAACTTACGTTTTTTTGAGCCTTTTCTTATTTTATTTTTTTTGGAAAAAGGTTTGTCGTTTTTAGAAATAGGAACTCTGTATACTATTCGGGAATTATTGATTAACTTTATGGAAATTCCATCGGGTGTTTTAGCTGATTCGTTGGGACGAAAACGAACGATGATTTTTTCATTTTTATTTTATATTGTTTCGTTTTTCATTTTCTTCTCATCAAAAGAATACCTGTTTTTCATCATAGCTATGCTTTTTTATGCTTTAGGCGATGCCTTTAGAACAGGCACTCACAAAGCAATGATATTTGAATATCTTGAAATAAAAGGATGGAATAATCAACGGATATATTACTATGGACATACCCGCTCCTGGTCTCAAATGGGCTCGGCTATATCATCTCTTTTAGCAGCATCAATTGTTTTTTACTCGGGAAACTATCAATCCATTTTTGTTTATTCAACCATTCCTTACATCCTGGATTTATTACTTATTTCATCTTACCCTAAAGTTCTTGACGGAAAAACCAGTAAACTTAAACTAAGCGATATTAAATTAAAATTTATTTCGGTTACCAAAGATTTTATTTTCTCGTTTAAAAAAACACAAATTCTGAAAGCTATTGCCAACTTATCAGTTCATAGTGGATTTCATAAAGCAATTAAAGATTATTTACAACCTGTTGTTCAGAGCTTTGCTTTATCGTTACCTATACTATTAGCATTTCAAGACAAACAACGTACTGCAATAATTATAGGGATTGTATATTTTATTGTTTACCTTCTAACATCCATCGCTTCTAAAAAATCGGGACGACTGACCGAGAAATTAAAATCAATGCCGCGTGCCCTAAATATTACTCTTTACAGCGGTTTTCTATTAGCTATGTTAAGCGGAATATTTTATCATTCTGGCCTTTTCTTCCTTTCCATAATATTTTATATTGCCATTTATATTATTGAAAATTTACGTAATCCAATAGGGGTAGCTTATGTAAGCGAATTATATAATAAAGAAATACTGGCTACAGCACTTTCAGCTAACTCACAAGCAAAAAGTTTATTTGCAGCTATTATAGCTCCTATTATAGGTTTTGTTGCCGATAGATATAATGTAGGTATTGCACTTACTTTCGTGGCATTGTTATTGATTCTTACGGCAGTATTCTACCTTGCATCAAGCAAAAATAAATCAGAAAAAAAATAACAACTAATTTAAACCCAAATTAAGCGATTATTCCCTTTGGCCATGAGCTAAAGGTTTTCGCTCACGACGAAGAAATAGTAAAGTTTTCACTTCACTCATTCAGTGAAAACATACAATTTCTATGTTGGGGTTAAGCCTAAGTAAAGCGCTATTTCGTTTTACTTATATCGCTCAACTTAGGTTAAAATTAAACTTTTTATATTTGGTAAATTTTAGTAATAATGAAAACAGCACTTTTTATTGGACTGGGAGGATTTGCAGGCAGTATTGCCCGCTATTATATATCAAAAATAAATTTAATACCAGCTTAATCAGCCATTTCTTTAAGAACATTATTGGTTAATATTGCAGATAGTTTTTTATTGGGATTATTAAAATAGTTGATGAAACAGACAAAATAGAAAAATTTTATTTTCAAATAGAGCCTATGCTCAAAGAAATGTATAAAGGCTGCATGGTAACAATTGATCAGGTAAATGTAAAATTAAATAAAGCAGGCAAAAATAAATAATTCATTTAATATACAAACCGGGCTACCGGAGCAATATCCTGGTTTGCAAAATCTTTTTTTAGATACTTATAATAACCTGTTATAGCAATCATTGCAGCATTATCGGTTGTAAACTTAAATTCTGGAATATATGTTTGCCAACCATTCTTTTTAGCTGTATCAATTAATGCATTTCTTAATCCAGAATTAGCAGAAACACCCCCGGCAACAGCAATTTGTTTAATTCCAGTTTGTTTGGATGCTATTACTAGCTTTTCCATTAAAATATCGATAATAGTATACTGTATGCTGGCGCAAAGATCATTTATATTTTTTTTTATAAAGTCAGTATCTTTTTTCATCTCATCTCGAATAAAATATAAAAACGAAGTTTTTAACCCGCTAAAGCTATAATCTAAATCTTTAATTTTAGGTTTGTTAAAGGTAAAAGCTTCTTTATTTCCCAGTTTAGCATTTTTATCAATTACAGGGCCTCCCGGATAAGGCAAGCCAATTACTTTTGCACATTTATCAAAGGCTTCACCAGCAGCATCGTCTATAGTTTGCCCAATAATTTGCATATCCAAATAGTCTTTAACCACAACAATTTGCGTATGCCCCCCCGAAACCAATAAACATAAAAAAGGGAAATCCGGTTGTTTATTTTCTTTTTCAAATTGTTTAATAAAATGAACTAATATATGTGCTTGTAAGTGATTAACCTCAACTAAAGGAATATCCATAGCTAAAGCAAAAGATTTTGAAAACGATGTGCCTACCAGCAAAGAACCTAACAATCCAGGGCCACGGGTAAAAGCTACAGCACTAACCTCCTCTTTGCTAACACCCGCTGTTTTTAAAGCTTGGTCAACTACAGGGATGATGTTTTGTTGATGAGCTCTGGAAGCCAATTCGGGCACTACTCCTCCATAAGACTTATGAACATCCTGATTTGCAATATAATTCGATAAAACATACCCGTCTTTAATCACAGCTGCCGAGGTGTCGTCACACGATGATTCAATTCCTAATATTGTAGTGCTCATTTATTCTACGGATTTTATAATTTTTATAATTTTTTTTAGTTCTTTTGCGTTAGGTAATTAAAGGGCAAAAGTATTAAAAAATTATATAAAATATTAATCATTGTTTTGCTGGTTATTTTTATTGTTATTCCAGCAACGGCTTACTTTGTTTTACAAAACAACAACGTACAAACATATATTATCCAGAAAGTTGCTAAAACAATATCAGAAAATTTAAATGCAAAATTTCAAGTCGAATCGGTTAACTATCGTTTTTTCAATAAAATCGTTTTAAAAAATGTTTTTATTGAGGATCAACAAAAAGATTCATTATTATTTGCAAAGGAGATTATTGCCAATTTAAGAAGAGTAGAGACCGAGAAAAGAGAAATTGACATTAACAATATTAGCCTTTTACATGCCCGACTTTATTTACACAAACCCGACTCCCTTGCTCCAATAAACCTAAAATTCATTATTGACCATATTAAACGAGACAGTACGAATACTAAACCTCGTTGGGCAATTAATATCCGCAATATCGAAATGCATCAAACGGTTTTCGGTTTTAGAAATTACAAAGAGGTTAATAAAAGCAATAGCATTAATTTTAGTGAATTAATTTGTTTTATTGATGATCTGGATATTCGAAACCTGACAATAAAAAATAACGTGGTAGATTTCAATATTAAAAACCTAAAATTTACTGAACAATCAGGTTTTAAAGTTTACAACTTAAAAACAAATATGAGTATTGGAAAACAACACATGTTGTTTAAGAATATAAAAATCAGAACACCTAATTCTTTTATCTACTCCGACTCTTTATCGTTTAGGCATAATGACTTTGAAGATTACAAAAATTTTACCGAATTGGTTAATCTTGATTTTGCATTCCGCGAATCCAATATTAGTTTTAATGATATTCAATACTTCTCCCCTAAATTAAGCAATATTGATTTAAATCTTGTTGTTTCTGGGCGAATACATGGTAGAATTAACTCTCTAAAAGGAAAAGAAGTTAAATTTCATGTTGGCGAACAAACCGAACTAATAACAGACTTTGACTTTATCGGATTGCCAAACTTTAATGAAACATTTATATATGCAAACTTTAAAAAATTTAAATCTGTTATTAAAGATTTTGAGATTATCAATAAATTTACCAACGGAAGTCAAAAATTTACTATTCCTCAAAACCTTAATAATCTTGGTGTTATTAATTATGAAGGTAACTTTACCGGATTTATAGATGATTTTGTTACTTATGGAAACTTCTCTACAGATTTAGGTAATATATCTACTGACTTATCTTTAAAACCAGATACTTCAAGAACACTTGCTTTTGATGGAAAGCTAGAAACTACAGACTTTAGGGTTGGAGAATTAATAACTAATAGTGAAACCGTTGGTAAAATTACGATGAATGCTCAAATAGAAGGAGTGTTTGGAAGAGATAAGACCCTAAAAGCCAACACAGAAGGTGTTATTCAAAATATTTTAGTTAACAACTATAATTATCAAAATATTATTTTGGATGGTTATTTAACGGAAAAAACCTATGACGGAATTTTAAGTATTAGCGACCCCAATATCGCGTTCGATTTTATTGGAGATATTGATTTTTCAACCGAAGTTCCCGATTTTAATTTTACAGCCAATGTACCTAAAGCTAAATTATACGGACTAAATATTGACCCAAAAGATACCTCTGCTTTTTTATCATTTAATGTTAATGCCAATTTTACAGGTATAAACTTAGACAATGCGGTAGGTGAAATTAATTTTTCAGAAATGGAATTAACTAAACTCAACGAAACTATGCGTTTCGATACTTTAAAAATTATTGCAGAACAATTCCCAGACACACATAAAATCACCTTAAAATCTGATTATATCGATGCAATATTAGTTGGAGATTACCAGCCGTCAACCCTTTTTCAGTCGATGAAAAACTTGTTTTTTACCTATATGCCTGCTTTAATAAAAAGTCCAACAGATACATTAACAACTAATTCTTCAAATAATTTTCACTTAAATGTCGATTTAAAAGATACAAAGCTTTTAACCTATTTTTTCCTTCCATCAATTAAAATAAGTGATAGCGCAAAAGTAAATCTACAATACCTTGAACCTCAGAAACAACTTATTTTAAATGCACTTGCTAAAAAAGCATCCTTTAATAAACATACTTTCAATCAATTATTAATAAAAACTATTTCAAACGACAGTATTTTTACCACATCAACAAAAACAAAAAGTATTCTTTTAAACAATCAAATATATCTTGAAAATTTTAAAACTACATCCATAACAAACCAAAACGATATTCACCTAAAAATCGATTGGGATAATAAAGATGAAAAAGATGAATACAACGGAAAGATTCTAGCTTCTACGCTAATAAAACAAAAAAAGGCATATGATGATCCTTCTTTTGATATCACCGTTTTACCCTCAAAAATAATTGTACAAGATTCAATTTGGAATATAAATAAATCATCCTTAAAAATTGATTCCACCGCTTTTACCATTGATAATTTTACCATTAACCATAAAAATCAATTCCTTAAGGTAAATGGAAAAATATCAGAAAATATAAATGATTCCTTATTTTTAAGTTTCCACGATATCAAGCTTTCACATATTAATATTTTAACACAAAATAAAAAACTTGAATTTGATGGGAGAATTAACGGTAATGCAAGCTTTTCAAGCCTTTACCAAAATCCGTTATTTCATTCAGAAATTTCGGTAAATCAATTAAAATTAAACAACCAAAAACTAGGCTATACGCAAATTTTTACAACCTGGATAGAAGACAAAAAAGCTATAAAACTTGATGCATATACACAACAGGACGATAGAAAAAATTTAACAATTTCAGGCCATTATTTTCCGGTTGATCAAACACTCGATTTTGACATCCAGCCAAATCAGCTTAATCTTTCAATCCTTAATCCATTTCTCAGCAGTTTTGCCTACGATATATCAGGGAAATCCTCAGGGAATGTTAAAATAAACGGAACATTGAAAAAACCTTTGTTTAACGGGAATTTGGAGCTAAATAATGCTACAATGGCCATCGATTATATTAAAACAAAATATTATTTTACAACCGAAACAAAAATTGAAAATAATACTTTACTTTTCAATCGTTTTAAAATTTTAGACCATTTGGGAAATCAAGCATTTACTAATGGATATGTTAAATTTGAAGCACAAAAAAACATCCTTTTTAATTTCGATATTAATACGGATAACATTCTGGCCTTAAACACTACGGGTATTGATAACGAAAATTTTTATGGAAAAGCATTTATGTCGGGCGTAATTAATATTTCCGGGAGTAATTTGGGCAATGTATTAGTTAATATTTCTGGCCGGACAGAACGTAATACTAAAATAAATATTCCATTATCAAAATCAGGCTCAGCTAAAGAATCAGGTTTTGTTAGATTTATTAACACTCAAAAAACCTCAGAAGAATTACAAGATGATTATAATATTGATCTTTCCGGATTTCGTTTGAATTTCGATCTTGAAGTTACTCCCGAAGCTGAAGCCCTTTTAATATTCGATTCTAAAATTGGCGATATCATACGAGCACGTGGTGAAGGAAACCTTAAAATGAAAATTGATGCAAACAATATTTTTAATATGTATGGTGATTACTCTATAGAAGAAGGAGATTATCTGTTTACCCTACAAAATGTGATTAATAAAAAATTTGAAATTGAACGTGGAGGAACCATATTATGGAGCGGTGCTCCATATAATGCAAATATTGATATTGAAGCAATATATAATTTGCGTACCCAGTTAACTAATTTATTTCCTGAAGATTCATCAGATTTCTATCGTAGAAGAATTCCTGTAGAATGTCAAATTTATTTATCGGATAATTTAATGAACCCCAATATCCGCTTCGATATCAATTTACCTACTGCCGATGACGAAATCAATACACGGGTTAAATCTACCATTAATACGCAGGAAAAACTAAACAAGCAATTTTTATCTTTATTGGTTCTTAATTCTTTTATGCCAGAACAACAGCAGGGTACAGAAAACTATCTGGCCGAAAGCGGAACATCCGGGCTGGGTTCTGTTACCACTAGCGAGCTTTTATCCAACCAACTTAGTCACTGGCTTTCTCAAATTAGCGAAGAATGGGATATCGGTATTAACTATAGGCCAGGAGATGAAATCAGCCGAGATCAGGTAGAGGTTGCCCTTTCTACACAGCTTTTAAACGATCGGGTTAGCATCAATGGGAATGTTGGTTACGGAGGACAAACAACCAACCTGGTAGGTGATTTCAGGGTGGATGTGAAATTAACAAAAAACGGAAAACTCCGATTAAAAGCATTTAACGAGTCAAACGATCGTATTTTATACGAAAATGCCCCTTATACCCAGGGTGTAGGTATATTTTACAGAGAAGAGTTTAACTCTTTTTCAGAATTAATGAGCCGTTTTTGGAACAATTTCAGTAGCAAGAAAAAAGATAAAGAAAATTAAATAAGAAATTTAAAGTATTTTTACCTTTGAAAATATTTTTAATAAAATGTTTAACGTTTATAAACTGGATTAATTAAAATATTGTATGGAAAAGCTATTATTATTACTGCAAATAAATGTTACCGACAGCATTGCAACAGCCAACGAAGAAGCAGGAGAGTTAACCTTATCATATTGGGAACTTTCGCTTAAAGGCGGATGGATAATGATTCCTATCCTAATTCTTTCCATTTTGGCTGTTTATATTTTTATTGAAAGATATTTTGCTATAAAAAAAGCATCCCAAACCGATGTTAATTTTATGAATAAAATAAAAGATTATATTCATGATGATAAATTAGATTCGGCAATGGCTCTTTGTCAATCAACCGATAGCCCTGTGGCAAGGATGATTGAAAAAGGATTGCAGCGCATAGGGCGTCCGTTGAATGATATTAATGCAGCCATTGAAAATGTTGGAAACCTGGAAATTTCTAAATTAGAAAAAAGTTTACCAACACTAGCAACTGCTGCCGGAGCAGCTCCTATGCTTGGTTTTTTAGGGACGGTTATGGGAATGATTAGAGCTTTTTACGATATGGCTAATGCTGGAAATAATATTGATGTGGCACTATTATCCAATGGAATATATACCGCAATGGTTACTACTGTTGCCGGATTGATGGTGGGTATTGTAGCTTATCTGGCTTATAATATTTTAGTGGCTAAAATTGAAAAAGTGATTTTTCAGTTAGAAGCAAATACTTCTGAATTCATGGATTTATTATACGAACCGGTTGAATAATTAAAACAAACCGATTATGGCATTAAAAAGAAGAAGTAAAGTAGATTCAAGTTTCAGTATGTCATCTATGACAGACATTGTATTTCTGTTGTTGATATTTTTTATGGTAACATCAACATTGATTGCCCCTAATGCGTTAAAATTATTGTTACCTCAAAGTTCTCATCAAACATCGGCATCACCCATTGCAAGCGTTTCTATATCACAGGACTTAAATTTTTATATAGGAACAAATCAGGTTCCTTTTGAAGATATAGAAGGAATATTACAACATCGGTTCAGCCAGGAAAATATTGAAGAACCAACCATTTCTTTGCATGTACACCGGACAGTACCTATGCAGGAAGTTGTAAAAATAATGAATATTGCAAAAGATAACAGGTGGAAATTAATCCTAGCTACAACAGCAAAATAAAGGACCTTAAATATGTCTGAATTTATTAAAAAGCATAAAACAGGAATTATCGGGACAATTATTTTCCATGCAATTGTTGTTGTGATTTTTATGCTTTTTGGTTATTCTACCCCTTTGCCTTTACCAGGAGAAGAGGGTATTTTAATAAATTTTGGCGAGGATGAATTTGCAGCTGGAGCTATGGAGCCTCAAATAGCAGAACCCGAAAAGCAACAAACGGCCAAACAAACCGAAGAAACTAGCAGGGAAACATCTCCCACTCCAACCGAAGATGGTTCAATAACACAGTATTTTGAAGAGGCTCCTGCTGTAAAAGAGCAAGGCGAAAAAGAAAAAACTGAAGAAACTAAAAAGGAAACAGAACAAAATACGCAAGAAGAGAAAGAAGAAGAAGAACGGGAAGTTAATCAACAAGCATTATTCACTGGCAGTAAAAAAGATAATGACAATACCAGCGAGGGAATAACCGAAGGAGAAGGCAACCAGGGAGCTAAAACCGGTTCTACAGAATCAGACAATTATTCAGACCTGAACAGTTCAGGGAATAATGGCATAAACTACAGTCTCGAAGGCCGAAACCCGGAATCGCTACCTAAGCCGGAATACAACTATCAGATTGAAGGAAAGGTGGTAGTAGAAATTACTGTTGATAAGTATGGAAATGTTGCCGATGCTAACCCCGGAGTTAAGGGAAGTACTACCTTAGAAGCAACTTTACTTGCTGCAGCTAAAAAAGCAGCGCTTAAAGCCAAGTTTGACCGCAAGCCAGATGCACCGGCATACCAAAGAGGGACAATTACTTATTATTTCAGGTTACAATAAACCATTAGAAAGCTCCCAATAATTTCAACGAAGAGATAACCAACGCTATCAACAAAACATAGCGGGCAAATTGCGGCCCTTTTTTTACCGCAACACGCGTAGCTACAAATGCTCCTAACATATTGCCAATTCCCAATATTAGCCCGATTTTATAGTCTACCTGGTGATTTAATACAAAAACAACAAAGGCAAGGGTATTGTAAATTAAAACAATAAACAATTTTAAAGCATTAGCTTTTACCAAATCAACTCCTACCGTAAGCACCAAAGCAGCAATTAAGAAAAAACCGATACCTGCCTGTATAAATCCGCCATACAATCCTATGGCAAAAAATATCACGAATTGCATAAATGTTGGTTTCACCATCATTTGCTCATCTGGTGTTTTTAACCATTTTTCCGGTTTAAAGAGGATAAAGAAAAACATGAGTATCAGCATGATGCCAATAATCTTCTCTAAAACATCACTGGCCACATTAACCGCGATAACAGCCCCTATAATTGAGCCAATACTTGCTGGAATAACAAGGAATATTGCTTGTTTAAATTTTAAAACTTTTTGCTGTTTAAAACTACCGGTAGCTACAACATTTTGCATCAGCAGAGCAATCCTGTTCGTTCCGTTGGCTACATTGGCAGGTAATCCCATAAAAATTAGTAACGGTAATGTTAACAATGATCCTCCACCAGCAAATACATTAATGAAACCTGCCAGAAAACCAACCAAAATGGAAATGTATGGTAATAATTCTTCAACCATTATTAAAAAATCAACTCAAAAACACCAAATAATTTTAATGCCGAGCCCATAATCGCAACCAACAAAACATAACGTACAAATTTGGCACCCCAGCTAACGGCTACTTTTGCAGCTACATAAGCACCCATCATACTTCCTGCAGCTAATATAATTCCCAATAAAAAATTTACCTGATTATTAATAATGAAAACGGTTAACGCCGGGATGGTAAACAAAAGGGTTAAAAATACTTTTATCGCATTGGCTTTAACCAAATCATACCCTGCACCTAAAACAAGCCCTCCCAACAAAAAGAAACCTACACCAGCCTGGATAAAACCACCATAAAGGCCTATCACAAAAAAAATAACCATTTGTAACAGGGAAGGTTTTCCCTTAATATTTCCTGCCTGTTCTTTAATCCACACATCGGGTTTATACAAAATGATAAAAAACATAGCCACCAGCAAAATCCCGATAAAAATCCGCATGATTTCATCGGTAAGGTTTACCGCCCAGATTGACCCGGCAATGGCTCCAATAACACTCGGGATGGCAAGCCACAAGCCAGTTTTAACATCCAATACTTCCTGCTTCTTAAAACTTCCCGAAGCCACAATACTTTGAAACAAAATACCTATCCGGTTTGTCCCGTTGGCTACATTGGCAGGCAATCCTAAAAACATTAACATCGGTAAGGTTAGCAATGAGCCACTTCCGGCTAATGTATTAATAAATCCAGCTACAAAACCAACGCCTATAACCACTAAAATAATATACCATTCCATTTTCTTCTGTTTTAGAAAATATAAATATAAGCAAATAACCAAACAAAAAAAGCTGCCAAATAGCAGCTTAATTTTTATTCATTAACTTTTTTTAATACGCAAACAAGGGGTATTTGCTCATCATCTCTTTTACCTGAACTCCAACCTCATTGATTTTATTTTCATCTTCGATATTAGATATTACCTGGTCGATATAATCAACAATAGCAGGTATTTTATCCTCTTTGATCCCGCGTGTTGTAATAGCTGCCGTTCCAACCCTGATCCCTGAAGTTTGGAATGGTGAACGTGAATCAAAAGGTACCATATTTTTATTAATGGTTATGTGTGCTTTTACCAATGTATTTTCTACCTGCTTACCGGTAATTTCAGGGAATTTTGTTCTTAGGTCAATCAACATGGAGTGATTATCGGTACCACCTGAAATTACTTTATAACCGTTCTTTATAAATTCATCGGCCATAACAGCGGCATTCTTTTTTACCTGTTTTTGATATTCTTTAAACTCAGGCGTTAATGCTTCATTAAAAGCAACCGCTTTAGCAGCAATAATGTGTTCAAGAGGCCCCCCCTGTGTTCCGGGAAATACTCCGGAATCTAGTAAAGAAGACATTTTTCGTACCACTCCTTTTTTGGTTGTTTTTCCCCATGGATTTTCAAAATCTTTTCCCATTAATATAATACCACCTCTGGGCCCACGTAAAGTTTTGTGTGTAGTAGAAGTTACAATATGAGCAAACTCCAGCGGGTTATTCAATAATCCGGCAGCAATTAATCCGGCAGGGTGAGCCATATCGATCATTAAAATAGCGTCGATTTTATCGGCAATTTCGCGCATACGCTTGTAATCCCACTCACGAGAATATGCTGAAGCTCCTCCTACAATCATTTTTGGTTTTTCTTTCAAAGCAACTTCTTCCATCATATCGTAATCCACTAATCCGGTATCTTCTTTTACACCATAGGATACTGGGCGATATAATATTCCGGATAAATTTACAGGAGATCCATGCGATAAGTGGCCTCCATGTGCAAGGTCCAACCCCATAAACGTATCACCAGCCTCAAGAACGGTCATAAATACAGCAGCATTTGCCTGTGCACCCGAGTGTGGTTGAACATTAACCCACTCTGCATTAAACAATTCCTTTAATCGTTCACGAGCCAGATCTTCTGATTGGTCAACAACCTCACAACCACCATAATATCGTTTTCCGGGATATCCTTCTGCATATTTATTCGTCATTACCGACCCCATTGCTTCTAAAACCTGGTCGCTCACAAAATTTTCCGAGGCAATAAGCTCAATTCCATTAATTTGTCTCTCCTTTTCCTGATTGATCAGGTCAAATATTCTTGTATCTCTGTTCATAATGTTATTATTTAAATAATATCAAAAAAATAATCTGTCCAAAATTATAGAATTATAAAATGAATAAAAAATTAATTTACAGGAATCAATAGAAATACAATGAAATAATTAAATGTTATAGAGGTATAATAAAATTAATTCTTAACGGATAGATATTGTTGAACAATATATATAAGATATTTTATTTCAAAGGGTTTGGCAATAAACTCATCACAGCCACAATTCTGGCTATCGTAAATACTCTGTGAGTTAACATAAGCAGTAACAGCAATAACTGGAATCGAAGGATTAATATCTTTTATACTAGAAGTAGCTTCAAAACCATTCATATTGGGTAATCGAAGATCCATTAACACTAAATCAAAAGCATATTTATGATGTTTAAAATACTCAATGGCCTCTAACCCATCTTTTGCTCGTTCGATAGTAAATTCATAATAAGCAAATATCTCCCTCAACAAAGAGTATCCAATATCATCATCTTCTACAATAAGTATTTTTTTACCTTCAAAGATGTTTTCAGATTGTTCTATTTTTTTAACGGATTTATCAACTTCCATATCTTTACCAGATATTAAAACAGCATCAATTTTAATTAATTAATCCTTAACATCCAACAAATTAAAAAACTTTTTTTTGACAAAAACTTTAAAAGTATCAACAAATGACAAAAAATTGTTGATAAAACAGGCAAATTATCTTTATTTCACAAAAAATAATTGTAGCATATAGCTAATTATTTATTAATTTAAAACAATTTAAAGATTTCGTGCATTTCTTTAAAACGCTTTATTAGTGATTTTTACACTCTTATTATAATTTTATACACGGAATCTAATTAATCGTTTTTTATTAATGATAAAAAATTACTGGAGTAACGTAATTTTAAGATTTACGTTAAATAAAAAAAATTGTATTATATATAATAAGAACAGTATCTATATGAACCAACTAAGATTAAAAATCAAAGCTTATCACTTATTACAAATTTTACTTGTAATTTTAATCAGTCTTTATTCATTTACCTTAAGATCGCAACATCATCAACCCTTCAACCAATCAGACACATTAATATCACAAGAAATACTATATACATATCCAACTCCAGATGAATTATTAGATGTAATTGAAAAAGAGCATTTAAACTTTAATAATCAATACCTTAATCCGGCAGGTAATGTGAATCAATACCTAAATACCAAAACTAAAAACTTAAACCTGGGTATTTATCTTGCCGATTTAGCTTATGCAGCATTCTTTTCAAAAAGAAATCAAATTACAAAATATGTTGATGTAATTAGTCAAACGAGTAATGATCTACTTATTTCAGCTGAGACCAAAGCAAAAATGAAAGAAGATCTTATTCAGAACATGGAAAACCTGGATTCTATTTACCATCTAACCAATGTATATTACTATGAAATAATGCAGGAACTTGAGTATAATAATAGCAATAGTTTAATGGTTATTATTAGTGCAGGAACCTATATTGAGAGTATTTATTTATCACTTTGTTTGGTAGATAAGTTTTCTGATGAAAATGAATTGATTAAACAAATTGCCGGCCAAAAAAATGCTTTTGTCAGCTTATTAAATACAAGTAAGTTATATGATAAAGATTACAATGTAAAAGAAGTTATTCCTTATTTAGAAAAGATTATAAGTTTGTACAACCAATTCAAGGTTGAAGATAAAGGAAAATTGATTTTTATAAAAAACCCCAATGGTACAGTTCGTTTTAAAAGTGCTGAAAAAGTAGTTATGAATGAGGAACAGTTTAATTCATTCCTCAATACTATCCGAAAAATAAGGAATGAAATTACCTTAAATTAATAATTTTTAGGAAATAGAGGCTTGGGTTAAAGTGAGGGGTTCGTTCAAAGCGAAGCACTCAATAATATTATGTAAACTGCTGATAGTGATTTAAACTTAAAAGTCTTGGCATTTTTTTAAAACACCGGGACTGGATATTGAAATTAACCGGTTGGAAGCCGGTGATCCATCCATAAATAAAGTGAGCCCTCGTTCAGGGGGAAACCTTCACTATAATTTCAACGCACAGGAATGTGTGGTGTACATTTTTCAGTATCTTTACGAACCAGCTCCTCAACAGAAACCATATCAATGTAGTAATAGGCAAGTCCGTTATTGTTAATATGATCTTGTAATGGTAAATTAAATTGTGAGATATCTAGTTTTGCAAAATCGGTTTTTTTATCAAGATAAAAATTCCCAATCGTAATATACTTCTCCCCTCCACTTGCTTTAATTGTATCATATAAAGTATACCAAATATTGGTTTCGGTAAGAATAGTGTCTTCAGGAATAACAACCTGTGGATCGTACTCAAGTGTTTGATAAGTTCGTCTGTTTTTAATCTGCTCTTTGGAAAAATAGATTCCCAGGCGGTTAACAGCATAAGTTGAATAAGTTGCCACAGCATAATGCAACTTAACCAGGTAATAATGGTTTTTAAGCAATGGCCTTTTTATTTCTGTCTGCAAATATTCACGATAGTTCTGGTCTTTTTTCCCGGCCGTATCCTCTACATGCATTTCGAGTAATACAATTCCTGCATATGCATGTCCATCATACGCCCATAGGTTCCCAATAAAATTAGTAGGAACACTAACCTGCAAATTTGTACAACTATTAAAATAATCGCTTGTTCCCCGATTAGGCATATACCAGTGAGGAATTAATTTTTTTTGAGGGTATATTGTCATATCGTAAGGGCACTCATCATACACTTCAAAACTAGGATTAGGGACAAGATTCTGTGCAAATAAATTAACCGAAAACGATACAACAGCTAGTAAAATAAACAATATTCTCATCTAGAATCCAATTTTAGGTGCTTTACGCCATAAAATATTAACACCTACACACGCCCGGGTATCATAAGCATCTTCGGGTTCAATATCTTCAGCTAATACTGTTATTTCAATGATAACACTTTGAGTAAAATCATTAGTAAAACCTATTGATTCAATATAATCATCGGTCATATTATCGTATAAAACTTTTTTGTTACGGGCATTTATTATTTTGAAGTGTACCGGCCCAAAACCGTCTTCGGTACAAATACCAATCTTAAAATCTTTTTCACCATACAAAACCAGCTTATACTCAAATGTTTTTTTTATCTCTACCATAGCACTTTTCGATTGTCCGTAAGGCTTAAAGCTGCCATCATTGGATAACCTGCATGAAGAAGTCTCGTGAAACCGGTCGCAATATTGAGCATTAACATGCTTAACCGGTATTAAAGCGATAAAAACGAAAAGTGTAAAAACTAAAAATATATTGTAATTTTTCATTTTGTTACTCTTTTAATATATTTCAATGCATATAAAATGCCATAATTAATTATTAGGTTTTATAATTTCGTTTCGAATAGAAATAATATTGGTTTTAAATTGATCAAAATTCTTATTATCTACAACAAATTTCGATCCTCCGGCAAATCTCATTTTCCCCTCTTCATCAACAACCTTTTGCTCCTTCTCTTCTTTATTTAGCTGATCAAATGTTTGTTTTAAAACTTCAAGTTGGTCAATAATCAATTTTACGTAAGGATCATCAGCATATACCTGAGCATATTCGTAAAAATTATCAAAAACAAACTTCTGCTCATACATCTTTTCAATAATCTCTTTATAATCATCAAAATCATCGACAAGCATTACAGATAAGTACAATGATTCTACAATAGCTCCGGTAGAAATTAAAGTAAAAATATTTTCCCTGTTTGAATTCTCCAGGTTATTAGAGATTTTATAATATAGCTCCTGAGAGATTTTATTTAATGAATCCTTTTCTGTAAGATTATTTTGAATACGCTCCATGGTTTTATTCTCCATTAAACCATAGATATTTACATCCTCCGATAATTTCTTGATAACTTTCAAATATTCTAACTCGGTTGTATTTTCGAAAGAGTAACTCAGGTATGCAAAATCAGCAATATATACACCCAAATTAACAGCCTGGCTTCGTGTATCCAAATAATTTTTAGCATTTGTATAAGGATTAACAAATGATAGGTTAATTTTCACCTCATCCATAAAAATTTCAGCTAAAATTTCATTGGGCGATGGCAACACATAAATTACTTCGTTTAAAGTATCTTGTATACGAATAGCTTCTGTGACTTCAGTTTTTTCTGAAGTTTCCTTTTTTTCTTTCTTGCATGAATTACATCCGCTAAAAATTAAAATAAAGACAAGAACAGGTAATAAGATATAGCTGTATTTCATAAATTTTTATTTTATAATTAAATTTTTATTTTTAAAAGTAATATCTAAAATAATAAATAATACGATTGAAATCATCCAGATAACAAAAATATTAAAATATAAAGTATTAAACTCGCGCTTACCAATAATTTTTACAGATGACAAAAAGTGTGCCCTTCCATAATTGGACAAGGGTTTATGATAAATGGGTTCAATTTTTCGGATTAATTCGTTGGAATGCATGCTTTTTTCGGCAGGATTAAAAGTACTACGATTTAAAACCATTTCGGCCAGGTTATTATTGTAATACTTATTCTTCAGCTGATTATATTCATCAATCCCACCAAGATATTTTACCAAAACATTTGTAATACTATCTTTGGTATACATAAAATGGTTAATATTTTCATTTAACTCCTTTTTTAATTGTCTCAACTCCTGCGCTATTGCCATTCGGGCTTCATCATCAGGCAAACGATTAAACACTTTTTCCGAGATATTAATATTATATTTGTTATCCAGTTGAGTAATTAACGACCAAATAAAATCTATCTGCTGATTTAACTCTTTATCTATTCCATATTTTATCTCCTCTAATGCCCCTTCGGCCTCGGAAATCACAAATAACAAATCATATTTTAGGTTACTTATTTTTTGTTCGACAGGGAAATAGTGTTTTTGAAACCTGTTATCCTTAAACTGGGTAACAACAAGCGCTTCGTAAGCCCATCTTGATACCATCATATCGCCAATTACAGGAACATATTTTTCCGATTTTATTTTCTCATTCAATTTATCATATTGAACAATAGTACCGCTTAACAATATTTGAGGGACAATTAACAAAGGAACAAGGATATAAATAACAACAACAGAGTTAAACAATGAAGAAATTAGTAATCCCAATGTATTGGCAAAGCAAGAAGTTGTAAATAAAACCAGCGTATATTGCCAGAACATTCCGTCAATGGCCAGTATGGCATTCCCAATAACAACATATAAAACCGTTTGTACCATGCTGACAAAAAAAAGTAAAGATAATTTAGAAAACAAATACGCGGTTTTATCCAGGTTAAGAAATTGCTCGCGTTTTAACATTTTGCGGTCACGAAAAATTTCTTCGGCACTAATAACCAACCCAACAAACAATGAAACAATAACACACATAAAAAGGTAGGCCGGAATATTATCGTTTAAGATAAAAGAATATTTACCAGTTATCTTATCAATGCCGGAACGGGTTATTAATGCTAGAATAACAGCAAGTAACGGGGTAATTAACAGTGAAAAAGCAACATATTGATGATTTGTGACTTTTCTTAAAACATTACGTTGTAAAAAAACGATAAACTGTTTAATTGCAGATGGTTTTCTGAACTGTATATTAGGCAGGTTCCCTTTCTCACTGTTTTCTGATTTTATCTCTTCGGGTATACTCTTTAAATAATATTGATGCCATTGCTTTACAGGTATTTTCCGCTCATTAAGTAATAACCCCTTGCTGTCGACTTTTTTTTCAGATAATATATTAAAAACCGTTTCGTGGTTTACATTTCCGCATAACTGGCATTTGTCTGAAAGTTTAACAAATTTGTTGGCTGCTTCGTTAAAATAATGAATAGAATCTACAGGATTCCCATAATATACAGGATATCCTTCTTTATCAAGCACCAGGATTTTATCGAATATTTTAAAATGCTCCGATGAAGGCTGATGAATATTGGCAAAAACAATTTTCCCTTTTGCTGCCTGATGGGTTAACAACTCCATAATTTCATCGGCATCGGAAATAGCCAGGCCAGAGGTGGGCTCGTCGGCAAATAAAATCCAGGGTTCACGAATTAACTCTAGGGCTATGTTTAAACGCTTACGCTGTCCCCCACTGATAAACTTATTTAACGGTGTTCCTACTTTTAAGTCTTTAACCTCAAATAAATTAAGATTTTTTAATAATATCTCTACTTGTTGTACAATTTCTGCTTTATTTAAATTTCCTAAACAAAGTTTAGAGCTTAAATACAAATTTTCAAAAACCGTTAATTCTTCTATAAGCAGGTCATCCTGTGGGATATATCCAATTAGCCCCTCAATATATTTTTGCTCTTTAAAAATATCATAGTTATTGATTAATATTTTCCCTGATTTCGGTTTTAATGAACCTGTTAAAAGATTAATCAGTGTTGATTTTCCCACTCCGCTTTTCCCTATAACACCAATCATCTGGCCTGATTCTGCAGCAAATGACAATTGATGAATACCATTATTGCTATGTGGAAAAGTAAATTCTATTTCCTGAGCTTTTAACTGAACCGTGATATTACTTTCTGATTCAAATTCGCGGGCTACTTCGTTATAATATAGCGGATCAATGGTTTCTCCATCAATTTTTGAGCCCAGGTGAAAAATATAAATATTTTCGGGAAAAATATTAAAATCATCAATCGTAATCTTATCCGATCCTTTATAATAAAAAAGTAAAATATTAGCTCCCGTAATTTTCAGAAAATAAATATTACCCTTTAATTTTTCGCGCTCGATAAAATGAATACCCGTTTTTGCCAGATTCTTACTACCTACAACCAAAAGATTGTCCTTTTGTTTTATATCGTATAATTTCTCGAAAATAAAAGATTTACAATTACGATAATCGGCCTCATGTATATTTAATGCACGGGAAATTTCCAGGGTAATCGAATTAATACTCAAAGTTTCTGATTCTTTAGCTAATTTTTGATATTTAAGTAAAAATTTATGGAAGAACAATAACCGAATTAATAACAGAAAGCGGTCGGAAATATATAATTCGTTTACTAGCTCCGAAATATGTTGCTGAATAAATTTCGATAAATCATTTTCCCCGGCATATTTACGATTCGATGTATATTCATCATAATAGTTATTGAAGAATATCAGATAATCGTTCAAAATATCGGCCGAAAACTCTTTACGCAAAAATGATTGAATAAATAATTTTACATTATCAATATATAGGAATGGATGAAGCGCTGCAATAAACGCAAACAATCGGATTAAACTTTCAAGCAGTAATTTATTCATTCTAACAACATTATTTAGTAAAAATCAATTCCACGCAAGCGCCGGCATTCTCCTTATTAAAAACCTTTAACGCTCCATGATGATAATCCATAATTAACTTTACGATATACATACTCAGTTCGTTATTCTCATTAAACGCTTCCTCTTTAAACCGGTAGGGAGAGTATATTTCCTCAATTGTTTCTTTACTAAAGCCCTTCCCAAAATCGAGAATGGAAAGCACAATTCCTTTCTCTTCGTTTTTTAATGAAATTTCAATTTTAGATTCATCATTGGTATGTTCGGCTGCATTGCGAATTAAAAAAAGCAACGCTTTAAATAAAAGATCTTTGTCGCCGGAAATTTTTATATCATCCAAATGCTCCTCAATATCAATATTGCGTTGTCCTAATACCTCGTTTAACTCTAAGATACAAAAACTTACAAGTTCAGCTACATCAATTTCTTCAGGTTTAAACTCATACGTTTTCGAACTTAGCTCAGTGGTTAAAATTGCTTTATTGGCAAAATTTTCGAGGCGGGAAACCGATTTCTCCAGTAAATTAATCAGGTTTTTAAGGGCAAACGAAGCTTCCTGATTTTTTAGCACATGCAAAGTACCAATAATCCCTGTTAAAGGAGTTTTGATTTCGGTACTGGTCATATTTAAAAAATAAGATTTCATTTTATCGAGGTTTTGCAACTCGGTTAGTGCTTCTTCCAGTTTTTTATTGGTTTCCTGCAACGCCTTGGTTTTTTCATCTACTTTTTGTTCTAACCACTGATTGACATTCTTTAGTTTATCGCGGCTGTCTTTTAATTCAAGATGAGTATTGATACGAGCTAATAATTCTGCAGTATCAAAAGGTTTACTTACATAATCTTGTGCATTAAGCTCAAAACTTTTCACAATACTTTCTTTGTCGGTTTTTGCCGTTAAAAAAATAATTGGAATATCGCTGTACTTCTCATCTTTTCTAATGTTTTCACACACTTCATATCCATCCATCCCGGGCATCATAATATCTAGAAGTATTAAATCAAATTGTTCTGATTTTATCCATTCCAAAGCCTCGTTTCCACTTAATGCATATTCAACATTGTATTGATTTTTTTCCAGCAAATTTCCTAATACCTGTAGGTTTTTTGGATTGTCATCAATAATTAAAATTTTAAATTTTTGCGTATCCATTCAGGTTCTCTTTTTTAAAATAAATTCATTTATGGCAATAGATTTTTAAATTTTTCGACAAACGGCTTAAACCGTTTGATTAATTCTTTTTCTTTTTCCACATTAAAAGCTTTGGAAGCATTCATTATTTCATGTCCATAATTAGTTACCGCTTTATTATTATATTTTTCGCCCATGCTAATTAACATTTGGGCAAACCCAGCCACAACCTTTTTGGGCAGGATATGTTGCATTTTTTCAAGATAAGGAGCACTCTGTTCTTCTAACTCTCTCAATAAAAAAGGCAAATTTTTTAATGCTTCTTCCTTCAATTCTAATTGGCTATACGAAATACTTTGATCCTCCGTTTCAGTTAATTCTTCGTATTCAATATACTTTTTAAGTATACTAAAAATTATTTTAAAATCTACAGGTTTACTCACATAGCCAGCAAAGCCAGCATTAAGCACTTTTTCTTCATCATGATCCAAGGTAAAGGCTGTAACAGCAATGGCAGGAATATTTTTTAATGTGTAATTCTCACAAATTTTTTCATACAACTCATAACCATTCATTTCGGGCATGTTTAAATCGATAAACATAATATCAGGGATAGTATTTTTAAGTATTGATAATGCTTGGATACCATTCGTTACTTCAAAAATTTCAAAATTATATTTCATTAATTTTAATTGTAATACTTTACGGTTACTTTCATTATCGTCAACAATTAAAACTTTAGCCGGTTTAAAATTAATTTTTTCATTTCCAGAATCTAATACAGTCTTTTGTTCATCTGTGTCTCCAGCAATTTCTACATTATTTAATGTTAAAGTAAATGTACTACCTTTATTTTTTTTGCTTTCAAGCAATATTTTACCGTCCATTAAACTGGCCAATTTATTCGAAATGGCTAGTCCCAAACCAGTACCTCCGTATCTTTTGTTATCCTGCCCTTCCATTTGTTCAAAAACTTTAAAAACCTTTTCTTGTTGTTTGGAGTCGATACCAATACCGGTGTCCTTAACCTTTATGGACAATTCAACGTTCTCTTCTGAAATCTTATTTACATTTGCACTGATTTTTACAAACCCATTTTCGGTAAATTTTACGGCATTACTAACCAAATTTAGTAATATTTGCTTTATGCGTAACTCATCAAGCATTAGGTAATCAGGCAAATGATCATCTAACTCTGTAACTAGGTCTAAATTTTTTTCTTTCGCACTAAATTTAAAAATTTCAGCAATATCCTGGATTAATCCTCGAATATGTACCGATTCATATTTAATCTCTGTTTTCCCGGCTTCAATTTTCGAAAAATCAAGAATATCATTTATTAAGCTGAGCAATGTTTTGCCACTTGATTGTATTGATTTTACATAATCCACCATCACGGAATTATCGAGTTCCTGTTCTAATAAATCAGCAAAGCCCAATATTGAATTCATGGGTGTACGAATTTCATGGCTCATGCTGGCAATAAATTCACTTTTCGATTTACTGGCAGCATCAGCTTTTTGTTTTGCACTTCGAAGTTCTTCTTCCATTTTTATCCGAAAGGATATATCTTTTTCCAGGGTTTTAACCTTTGTTAGATCATTAATCATGGTTACAATATTATTATCAATAGGCGAGGATTGTATTTGAATCACTTTATTCTCACCGCTTTTACACCGTACAATGGCTTCAATAGGTTCCATTACGGTATTGTTTTCAATGGCTAGTTTTATTTGGTTATCCCAGATTTGTTTATGTCTTTTGCGATATTCAGTATCGGGATAGGCTAACTCATACCATTTGTCAGCATTAGGAATGTCTTTCAATGTGTACCCAAAAACTGCTTTAAACTGATCATTCAATATATTTAAATTCCCGTCAAAATCTTCAACAAAAATAGGGATTGGAGATAAATCAATAATCCGCTTTAAGCGGATTTCACTTTTCTCAAGGGCTTCGTTTGACTTTTCCAGCTGATTTAATAATTCGGTCTTCGATTTTAGCAGTTCCTGTAACTCTTCAGTTTGCTTTTTTAACTTTTGGGTAAGTTCAACATTACTCTCCCTAAGTTTATATTCATTTATCGCATGATCAATAATGGTTTTAAGCTTTTCGTAATCCCACGGTTTATTAACATACTGATAAATTTTAGTTTTATTTACCGCATCTGCCAATGCCTTAATATCACTATATGCTGTTAAAAGAATCCGATTGGGCCCTGGATTAATTCTCATAACATTCTCAAAAAACTCAACTCCTGTCATTTTGGGCATTGCCTGATCTGAAATAATAACATCGAGGTGTTTTTCTTTTACAATTTCTAAGGCTTCAGCTCCCGATAATGCAGTCAATACATTATATTCTTCACTAAAATTTTCTTCAAAAAGATATAGATTGGCATCACTATCATCAACATAAAGTAATGTACATTTTTCAAGAACTGTTTTTCCCATTTTAAAATATTAACGTTTAGAATTTCAATAAATTTACTATTTTTTAACCGAAAAACATGCAACTGTTGTTTCAAATTTCCGTATAAAATATTAAACTTATTAAAGTTTTTGTTATTTATTAACTTATAGTAATCAACTAATAAGAATTAAACTTTATTTTAAAATTATTGTTTCAAACATATAAAAAGATTTAATTTTCTTATCTTGTATTAGACTAAACTACTCTTCTTAATATGAATAAATCTGCCTGGTTAATTACTTTAATTTATTTTACGCTTAGTTTTTTATGGATTACCCTTTCGGATAAAATCCTGTTATCTTTTGGATATGACCCGGTAATCCTATCCAAAATACAAACCTATAAAGGTTGGATTTTTGTTTTACTCTCAACCGTTTTAATTTATATATTAACCTCAAAATCAATCAAAAAGTTTATAGACATTGATCAACGAAAGACCAGGCATATTAAATATCTCAAACAATTAAAAGAAAAGGAAAAACAACTATCCATTTTAATTGGCAATTTAAAGGGTATCGTTTATCGCTGCCAAAACGACACTAACTGGACTATGAGCTATTTAAGCAACGGAATTGAAGAAATTACCGGATATAAACCCGAAGAACTCATTAACAATAAAAAAATAGCTTATGCACATTTGATTGTACCCGCAGACCGCCAAAAAGTACAAAACAAAATACAACAAGCGCTTGAAATAAATAAACAATTTAGGATAACATACCGCATAAAAACAAAAAAAAATGCAACAAAGTGGGTATGGGAACAGGGTGTTGGTAATTATAACGAGAATGGGGAATTAAGATGGATTGAAGGATATATTACTGATATTACCGAACAAAAATTAACTGAAATAGCTTTACAAAAATCAGAACAAAAATATAAAAACCTGGTTGAAAATTCATTAGTAGGTATATATACTTCAAATATTAACGGAGAATTAATTTATGCCAACAAGGCATTTTGTAATATTTTGGGGTATACAAATTCGGATGAAATTAATATAAATGATTTATATCCTGCCAAAGAACAAAGAGAAAAACTGATTAATACAATTAAGCAAAATAAGCGGATATCTAATTATGAAATATTATTATTAACCAAACTTGGAGAGGCGAAAAATATAACAATAAATGCATCTTTAAACGGAGATGAAATTTCGGGAATGATAATAGATATCACCCATTTAAAAGAATATGAGAAACAACTTTTAGTGGCTAAAGAGGAAGCTGAAAAAGCAAGTAAAATTAAAGATGTATTTATTGGCAATATATCGCATGAAATCAGAACCCCGTTGAATGCTATCAATGGTTTTACAAATATTTTGAAAAGCAAATTTGAAAAACATATCGATGACCGGAGTAATGAATTTTTCCAGATAATCTTTAATGCATCCAGCAGGTTAGAACGAACGGTAGATATGATGCTTGATTACGCAAAGCTTAATGCAGACGATATGGAAATTAAACCTTTAAAAGTTGATTTCATACAAATTATTGAAAACATCCTCGAAGAACATCAGGTGGAGATAAAAAAGAAAAATCTCGAAATTATCATTGAACAAAACACGGAAAACACACAACTTATTATTGATCAATATGCTGTAGAAAATGCTTTTTCTAATATTATTCAAAATGCAATTAAATATACCGTACCGAGAATGGACTTGTTAAAATAAGCTGTTCTCACAATGAAAAAAATGATTTAATTATTGCCATAGAAGATACCGGTATTGGGATGAGCAGCGATTACCTCAACAACATTTTTACTCCCTATTCGCAGGAAGATGCAGGCTATACAAGGCAATATGAGGGTATTGGACTGGGATTATCGATTACAAAGAAACTGCTGGAATTAAATGGTGCCGAAATAAAGGTACAAAGTGAAAAAGGTGAGGGTTCGGTTTTTAGCGTTATCTTTAAAAATGAATTTCAGAAACAGGTTAAGGAATTTTCTAAACCTAACCTATACGTCTCCAATAAATAAAATCAATTTTTTTTTCTTGCTTACAATGGTAGTAAAAAATAAAAATTTGAACCTTTACCCGGTTCACTTTCAATATTTATTTCTCCTCCATGTTCGGCAATAATTTTTTTAGTAATTGCAAGGCCAAGGCCAGTACTTTTTTCTCCGGCTGTTGATTTTACACCCGTTGTTTGAAACGGATTAAATAATTTGGGTATATCTTCTTCCGGGATACCCTGTCCCTGGTCAATCACTTCGGTTTTAAAAAAGTTGTTACTTTCACTTAGCTTAATTAAAATATCTGTTCCGGGCTCTGAGTATTTAATTGAATTACTTAGCAAATTATTGCACCTGTTCAATTTTCTGTATATCTATTTGTGCAATAAAATCATTCGATCCCTGCTTAAAATGGATAGTTATATCTTTTTGCCTTGCAATAACCTGATTTTGTTCTATAATTTTTTTTAGGAAAGAAACAGTGATCGTTAGTTCAGTATTCAGAAACCTGAACCAACAGGTCTCGGTAGGTATTAAAAATTTTGGATTTTGATACAAATCCTACATATTTGCCGTCTTTCATCACCGGGAGGTTCCATGCTCCACTGGTGTTAAACTTTTTCATTACTACCTCCATATTATCAGTAACATCAACAATTTCGGGGGGAGAAATCATCACGTCCGAAACAAAGGTATCATCGTATCGTTCTCTGTCGAACATCACCTGACGGATATTATCCAGTAATACAATTCCTACCAACTCTTGTTTTTCGTTTAATACAGGAAAAATATTTCGTTTGGATTGTGAAACAGCCTTTACAAGCTCACCTAACGATTGATCAACATTTACCGTAACAAAATCTTTCTCGATAACACTATCTAATTTCATTAAAGTTAAAACCACTTCATCTTTATGATGAGTTAACAATTCTCCACGCTCGGCAAGCCGTTGGGTGTACATCGAATGTTTTGTAAATGATAAAATAGTAATATAAGCAATTGTAGCAGTAATCATCAGCGGAATAAATAAACTATACCCACCAGTAATTTCGGCAATAAGAAAGATAGACGTTAGCGGGGCATGCATTACACCAGCCATAAGCCCGGCCATTCCTACTAAAGCAAAATTACCCTGAGGCAATTCAATAAAACCAAAGGAGTTAATTAATCTTGATAACCAATATCCGGTTACTCCTCCCACAAAAAGCGTTGGCCCAAAAATACCTCCTATCCCGCCACTTCCATTTGTTATGGACATGGCAATAACTTTCAACAATAAAAGTAAACCAAAATAAATAAGGATTAACCCTTCTGTTTTGGAGAATAATAAGAATATTCGATTTTTGGGAATCCCTTCGACACTCCCATTAAGTAATGATTGAAGGGTTGACGTTCCTTCACCATACAATGAAGGGAATAAGAATATCATTACGGCAAGTGTTAACCCTCCGGTAATAATCCTACGCGTATTGGATTTAATTTTCCCCAAATAGGATTCAATATTCATGGCTGATTTAGTAAAATAGAAGGATATTAATCCACACAACAAACCTAATAAAATATAAAAAGGAATATTATTTAAGGCAAATGGTTGCGTATTAAGTACTGACAAAACCACTCCTTTCCCCATTAAAAGATAAGCAACTGTTGCTCCGGTTACAGATGAGATTAATAATGGAACTATTGAACTCAACGTTAAATCAAGCATCAATACCTCTATAGCAAATACTAACCCTGCTATAGGTGCTTTAAAAATACCTCCAATTGCTCCTGCTGTACCACAGGCTAACAAAAGAGCAACCGATTTAAAATTTAACCGAAAATAATGGCCAAGATTGGAGCCAATAGATGCACCTGTTAATACCACAGGGGCCTCAGCTCCTACCGAACCACCAAAGCCAATTGTAAGCGTACTGGCAACAATCGAAGAGTAGTTATTATGTGGTCTTATCCGTCCGTTATTTTTTGAAAGAGCATATAAAATTTTTGATACTCCATGGCTTATATCATCCTTAACAAAAAATTTTATATACAATACGGTTAATGTAATTCCTGCCAATGGTAAAAAAAGATACAAATAATTAAAATCACCATGTAAAAACCGTGTAGATAAAAATTGATGGGTATAATGTACCGTAGATTTTAACAATACTGCGGCTAAACCGCTTAAAATACCAATAACAAAGCTCAGAATTAATACTAGTTTACGTTCACTAATATGTTTATTCCGCCATATAAGTATTCGTCTTGAAAACCGTTGTCCTCTATTAAATCTGAATAACACAGCCAAATGGATTTTTAAAACTGATACAAAAATAATCAATTGTTCTGATCTAAATATTTAAAATCAGATAATTTTAATCCTCAGAAAATTTACTTAACAAATCACGATAGGCAGAAAAAACATTTGCGCGGCTTACGAAGCCTACATATTTGCCATCTTTAATAACAGGTAAATTATAATGATTGGTAGTCTGGAATTTACGGGCTACATCTTCCATCGATTCATCTGGCGATACAGTTGGCGTAGGCATAAACATCAACTCTTTTACAAAAACCTTATCGTATAATTCTCGTTGAAACATGATTTCTCTGATATCATTTATAAAAATAATACCATGTAATTTATTTTCTTCATCAATTACCGGAACAATATTACGTTTCGATTTAGCAATCACTTTAACCAAATCGCCGAGTGTTGCTTCTTCGTTTATAGTTAAAAAATCTTTTTCAATTAATTGATTTACTTTAAGCAGTGAAAGTACAACCTTATCTTTATCATGAGTAAACAATTCACCTCTTCGGGCTAATTGATAAGTATATACCGAATACTTTTCAAAAATACGAGTGGTTGCAAAAGAAGTACTTGCAGCTATCATTAAAGGTAAAAAAAGCGCATATCCTCCGGTAATTTCAGCTATAAGAAATATTCCTGTAAGTGGAGCATGCAGCACCCCTGCAATTAGCCCTCCCATCCCTATTAGGGCAAAATTACTCGGAGGTAACTCTCTGATTTCATAGTAGTTTAAAAACTCTGCAAACATAAGGCCTGTATTGGCTCCTATAAAAAGAGTAGGTGCAAAAATACCTCCCACCCCGCCTGCTCCGAAAGTTATAGAAGTAGCAATAACTTTAAAAAAGATGACCAATAAAAAAAAGATAAATACAAACAACATATTATCTTTTAGCCCATAAAAAATACTGTTATTGAATAAATAGCTGTTATCACCATGCAAACAAGCATTTATAGAATCGTAACCTTCGCCGTAAAGTGAAGGAAAAAAGAAAATAATAATTCCTAAGCCTACGGCTCCAACAATCCATTTTGTAAAGCTTTTATTTATTGCATCAAAACGACTCTGAATAAACTTGTAAACACGGGTAAAATATACTGAAACCATACCAGTTAAAATACCTAACAAAATATAATATAATAAGTTATCAATAGTAAATTTATGTACTACGGTTATGGGATATAGAACATCCATTCCCAGAAATAAGTACGAAGTAATGGCAGCTGACACCGAAGCAAACAACAATGGTAATAATGATGATAAAGTTAAATCGAGCATAATTACCTCTAACACAAAAACGATGCCCGTAATGGGTGCTTTAAAGATGGCCGACATAGAGGCAGCACTTGCAGAAGCAATCAACAATAGAATTTGTCGGTAGTTCAATCTAAAAAAACGGCCAATATTAGAACCCCAAGCGGCTCCTGTTGCTACCGTTGGCCCTTCTAATCCTACCGAACCGCCAAAACCTACGGTTACAGCACTTGTAATAATAGAAGAAAACATATTATGAGGTTTTATTCTCCCATTATCTTTAGCAATAGCGTATAAAGTAGTCGGTATACCATGCCCTACTTTGCGCTTTAAAATATATCGGGTAAAAATAACAACCAACAAAATACCAATAGCAGGATAAATAAAATACAGGTAGTTTTGGTATTGAGTAACAAAACTTTTGGTTAATAGCTCCTGAATAAAAAGTACCGAATTTTTAATGATAACAGCAGAAAAACCAGCTACAACACCGACAAAAATACTCAGGAAAATCATAAATTTCCTGTCGTTAACCTTTTTTGCCCTCCAAATTAAAAATCGTCTAATAAAAGATGATTGTAAAGCCATTTTAGTATTTTAATCCATTAATTATTCTGTTATTGACATAAAGATAAAGATGTAAAAAAAACGATTTTTTTTCAATATCCCTTAAAAAAACTAACTTTCTTTAAAGCATCTAAATAATTAAAGCATCTAAATAAATACGTGTTAATTTCCTAAGTTTGCAATGTTAAAAAGAATATCATATGATAACATTTGAAAAATTTACCCTCGAAAACGGATTAAAAGTAATTGTTCATCAAGATAAATCTACTCCTATCGTAGCTTTCAATCTTCTGTACAATGTCGGTTCGCGGAATGAGGACCCCAACAAAACCGGTTTCGCCCATTTGTTTGAGCATTTAATGTTTGAAGGAAGTATAAATATTCCCTCTTTTGATACTGCATTGCAAATGGCTGGTGGTGAAAATAATGCATTTACCAATAATGATATCACCAATTATTATATAACTCTCCCAAAAGAAAATATCGAAACGGCATTTTGGCTGGAATCAGACCGGATGTATAGCCTTGACTTTTCGGAGAAAAAATTAAGAATACAAAAAAACGTAGTGATTGAAGAGTATAATCAGCGGTACTTAAATCAACCTTACGGTGATGCTTTTTTATTATTAAAACCTTTGGCTTATAAAGTACATCCCTATCAGTGGCCTACCATTGGCAAAAATATTTCACATATTGAAAATGCAACATTACAGGATGTTAAAGATTTTTTTATGCATCACTATGCGCCTAATAATGCTATCCTCTCTGTTGCCGGAAATGTAACAATTGATGAAATAAAATCGCTGGCTAAAAAATGGTTTGGCCCTATTGAAAAGCGTGAAATTTTTAAACCCAAAATCCAGAAAGAACCTCAACAAAAAGAACCACGTTTTATGCAGGTTGAACGCGATGTTCCTTTCGATGCTATTTATAAGGCCTATCATATGAGCGCTAAAAAACATCCGGATTATTATGTTGCCGATTTAATTTCGGATATTCTTTCCAATGGTAAATCAGCAAGGTTATATCAAAAGCTAATAAAAGAAAAACAACTTTTTAGCGATATCAACGCTTATATCACAGGCGATATCGACGAAGGGCTATTTATGATTACCGGAAAACTAATGAAAGGTGTTAGCATAGAAAAAGGCGAAAAAGCTATTGAGCATGAATTAAACGAGTTAATAAATTACCATATTGATGATTCAGAAATTGAGAAAGTAAAAAATAAGTATGAGTCCGTTTTTAACTTTGCCCACATCAGTGCGCTCAATAAAGCAATGGATCTGGCCTACCAGGAAATTTTAGGCGATGCAGAAAGAATTAACCATGACGTTAAAAAATTCAGAGCTGTTACCAAACAAGATATTCAAAGGGTTGCAAAAATACTTTTTCATCAAAACAATTCATCTACATTACATTACGTATCCAAAAGAAATTTATAGAGCCATGACATTAAACCGAAAAATTAAACCTTCTTATCAAGATATAAAAAAAATCAATATTATTCATCCAACTAAAATTACATTGGAAAATAACATTGTTACACATTTTATTGATGTAGGAACACAGGAAATAGTAAAAATCGATGTTATATTCGAAGCCGGAAGCTGGCACCAACCCAAACCACCTATTGCCAGTGCTACTAACGAAATGCTAATGGAAGGCTCTAAAAATTTTTCCTCACACCAAATTGCCGAAAAGTTAGATTATTACGGAGCTTTTATAAAACCACAGCCTACCAAAGATTTTGCCAGTCTTTCGCTTTTTACACTAAAAAAATATTTACCCGAAACAATTAAGATACTTGAGGAGATTGTTAAATATCCAACATTTCCACAACACGAGCTAACCAATTTCATCCATAAAAAGAAACAACTTTTTAGTATTGAAATGGAAAAAGTTTCCAATCTAGCCCGAAGGGCTTTTAATGAGCAACTTTTTGGAACAGATCACCCTTATGGGAAAAATGTACAACTGGAAGATTACGACTCACTAACCCAGAAATCATTGTTAGATTTTCATAAAAAACATTACATCCCTCAGAATGCAAAAATAATTGTTATCGGGAAAATAGATGATTCTGTTATCGAAATGATTGATCAACATTTTGGGAACAAAAACTGGGGAACAAATCAGAAAATAGAAAATTCACAAAACATTTCACGACATCCATTGATCAAAGAAAAAATCATACAGAAAAAAACCGCCAAACAATCGGCCATTCGGGTAGGAATAGAAATGCCCATACAAACCCATCCCGATTTTATAAAATTAAATATTGTAAACACCATCCTTGGTGGTTATTTTGGTTCGCGGTTAATGAAAAACATCCGTGAAGAAAAAGGATATACCTATGGCATTGGCTCGGCATTAATTTCATTACAAAATGCAGGATTACTGATTATTGTATCTGAGGTAGGTGCCGGTTATACCAAAAAAACCCTGGTTGAAATATTTAAAGAAATAAACCGTTTAAAAGAAGAAAAAATAAGTGACGAAGAATTAACCCTGGTAAAAAATAATATGATGGGAGATTTTTTACGATCTTTCGACGGGCCTTTTGCACTATCAGAAAGCTACCGATCTATTATAGATTTCGACCTCACGCCCGATTATTTCAACCAGGCCATTGAAGCAATTAAAACCATAACTCCGGAAGAAATTTTGCAACTGGCTAACAAATATTTGCCAGAAGAAAAATTTGTAACAACCATTGCCGGGAAATATGAATAAATATGTTTAAATTTCGTAGGATAAAAAAATAGTGAATCGCTTTAAACACATATTATCTGTATTATTCATTACTGCCTTTGCAGTATCGGCCAGCCATGCCCAAACAAATTTATCCATGCAAAATGTTTCGGTTATAAATGAACAGGGCCATGTAAGGTTAAGCTGGAAATATGCCGGAACAGAAGATCTTGTAATTTTCAGAGATAGTCTTGCCATTTCAAGCTTATCGCCTATCGATACCATTTATGATCCTTCTATTACAAGCTATATTGATAAATCAGCACAAGCAAATATATTCCCCAGGTTATATAAAATACAAAGTGCTACTACTCCAAATGAAACCTATACCCAAATAATATCTACCTATAAATTAACCTATGATTATGATTCATGTGAAGCTGTAATTAATTTACACTGGACAGAGCAGCAGCATAATGATTTGCCTTCAAACCAATGGAATCCTTCAGGATTTATCATTTATCAATACAAAGATGGTATACTACAACAGACAAACATTAACAACTCTCAAAGCTCCTATACTATAGATAATATAGAAGAAAACACAAATTATACTTTCAAAATCGGCGTAGAATGGGAAGAGTCCGATTCCACAGGATTTTCCAACCCGGTAGGTAAATTTACCGAGATGCCACAAAGCCCTGATTATATAGATGCAATTTATGCAACAGTTGAAGGAGAGAATACCCATTTAAAATTCGAAATAGCACCCAACTCAGAATTATCCACCTATAAACTACTGTATTCATCATCAGCCACAGGCAGTTACGACACATTGAAAACCATAACTACAACTGATTTTGAGATTATAACTACCCACGAAAATTCAAACCCCGATACGGAAATAACCTATTATAAACTGGTTGCTATTAATAATTGTGGCAACATCACCACCCAATCGGATATTATAAATAATATTCTGCTTACCATAGAAAGGGAAGAAAATATCCATTCGTTAAGCTGGAATTATTTTAAAGAATTTGATTTACCAAATGCTAATTATGAACTGTATAGATCAAAAGATAATTCGGGGCCACAGCTCATAAGAAGTTTTTCAAATCATAATTTTTTTGATGATGAGATTACTACAGTCGGCCAGGATATTGAAACCGGGCTTTATTGCTATTTTATTCAAGCCACTGAAATGGGTTCAACAGAATATAGCCAATCCAACACTGTTTGTATTTATATAGAGCCGGATATTTTTATTCCCGAAGCCATAACCCCTAACGGAGATGGCAACAATGATGAACTAAAAATTCAACCCGATTTATCGTTATTTCCTGGCGATTATCAATTAACCATTTATAATCGTTGGTCAAATGTAATTTTTCAAACCAAAAACCCAGGTAAAAACTGGAATGGAACAGATACAAATGGAAAAGCAGTACCTACCGGAGCCTATATTTACTATCTAAAAATTAAATTGCCCGATGGTCAAATTATTGAAAAAAGAGGGCACATAACCGTTTTCTATCCGTAATAATAAATATACAACCAATTCTATTCCATGATTTTTTCTTAAATTTGTAGTTTAAAATTTTGGGTGAATGATATGACAGAAAAAAATTCTCCTTTACATACTCATATGATTGATGAGGATTCTTATGCCGAGTCGCTCTATAACGACCTTATTGCAAGTTGTTCAAAACATATAAAGGCCAACGATATAGAGTTGATACGGAAAGCTTTTGATTTAGCCAAAGAATCGCATAAAGGAGTTAAACGCAAATCGGGAGAACCATATATAGTACATCCATTGGCTGTAGCCAAAATAGTTGCCTCTGAAATTGGTTTGGGTGCCAAATCCATTGCTTGTGCTTTGCTTCACGATGTTGTTGAAGATACCGATTATACCCTCGAAGATATACAGCATTTATTTGGAAACAAAATTGCTTCTATCATTAACGGGTTAACAAAAATTGCCGGAGTTTTTGACAATCGATCATCATTACAAGCTGAAAATTTCCGCAAAATGCTATTAACAATGTCGGATGATGTAAGAGTAATTCTCATTAAACTAGCCGACAGGTTACACAATATGCGTACGCTTGATTCGATGCCACCCAATAAACAACTTAAAATTGCCGGCGAAACCGTTTACCTTTATGCTCCACTTGCCCACAGGCTCGGACTTTATGCCATAAAAACAGAGCTTGAAGATTTAAGCTTAAAATACAGACACCCGAAAGTTTTCGCTGAAATTGTTTCTAAATTAAAAGATAATGAAAAGAAACGCCAGCAGGAAATTAACCGGTTTGCATTACCTATAATAGAAAAACTTGAAAAACATAATATCGAGTTTGATATTAGCGGAAGGCCAAAATCTATTTTCTCCATTTGGAATAAGATGCAATCGAAAAACATTCCCTTTGAAGAGGTGTATGATTTAATGGCTATACGAATTGTATTTAAATCCTTAAATCGGGAAACAGAAAAAGCTCAATGCTGGCAAATTTATTCTTTAATAACCGACATTTACACCCCTAAACCCGATCGAATACGTGATTGGATAAGCTCACCCAAAGCGAATGGTTACGAAGCATTACATATAACAGTAATGGGGCCCGGAGGTAATTGGATTGAAGTACAGATACGTTCGGATAGAATGGACGAAATTGCTGAACGCGGATTTGCTGCCCACTGGAAATACAAAGGAGAAAATTCTGGCGAAAGTGAATTAGATAAATGGGTTAAGCGAATACGATCAATGCTCGAAAACCCCAAATCCGATGCTCTTGAATTTTTAGATGAATTTAAAATGAATCTGTTTGCTTCGGAAATTATGGTTTTTACACCTAAAGGCGACCTGGTAACCTTGCCAAAATATTCTACAGCCCTTGATTTTGCTTACGAAATCCACACCGAAATAGGAAATAAAGCCATTGGGGCTAAAATTAATCACAAACTGGTACCGCTAAATTATATCTTATCCAGCGGCGATCAAGTAGAAATAATAACATCAAACAAACAACGGATACAAAAAGAATGGCTCTCGCATGTAAAAACAGCCAAAGCTAAATCGAGCATTACCAATAGCCTTAAAGCTGAAACAAAAAACCGAATTGATATTGGGAAAAAAATCCTTGAAACAAAATTAAAAGAACTCAATATCCACCCCAGCTCAAGGGTTTTTAGAAAAATTTTACCAGAATATAATGTTAAGAATAAAGATGAGCTATATAGTAAAATTGGAAGTGGCATTCTGAAATTAGATGATCTGAAAAAAAATCTGAAAAAAAATACTAAAAATAAATTTGTTCGTTATTGGGGCCTCCAAATTGCAAAAACTACTTCATCATCAAAAAAATCAACCCCGGTAACTAAGGCGCCTAAACAAAATAAAAAATTTAATTATAAAGATCCTGTCGTTATCCGCGAAGATACCGATTTAGAAGAAAATAAATATAAAATAGCAAAATGTTGTAATCCTATACCTGGCGATGATGTAATTGGATATAAAAATCCAAAAGAAGATTATATAATTATTCACAAAGCAAAATGTCCTAATGCAATTAAGTTAATGTCAAGCCAGGGGAATTATATTGTAAAAGTAAAATGGACTTCACAGAAATTCTTATCATCACTTGCCAAATTAACCGTTAATGGAATTGACCGTATAGGGATTGCTTCAGATATTACAACCGTTATTACAGAGGAATTAGATGTAAATATTCGTAAATTTTTTATTGAAACACACGACGGGATTTTCGAAGGCGATATAGAGCTGTATGTACATAGTGTTAAAGACTTGAATAACTTAATTATGAATATTAGCAAAATTAAGGGGGTTGAATCGGTTAAACGAAAAGAAGAGATTCAAAACTAATTTTTCTTTAAATTAATTCTAAATAACAAAAAAAAATTATACTTTTAACATTCATTATTTAAATGATTGTTTATGATTTGTACAGATACTAAAGATACCATTAAAAAAATTTTTACGGAATTTTTAGAAAAGAAAGGACATAGAAAAACCCCCGAGCGATTTGCCATTCTGGATGAAATATATTCGCGTGACAATCATTTCGATATTGAATCACTATATATATCGATGAAAAATAAAAATTACAGAGTAAGCCGCGCCACATTGTATAATACAATAGAACTGCTTTTAGAAAGCAATCTGGTTATTAAACATCAATTTGGGAGAAATATGGCTCAATTTGAAAAAGCTCATAATTGTAAACAACATGATCATTTAATTTGCCAAAAATGTGGAAAAGTTTTTGAATTTTGTGATCCCAGAATTCAGGATATTCAAAATACTGCTGAAAAAGTGGCTGATTTTCATGTAAGCTATCATTCCTTATATTTCTATGGCATTTGCAAAGATTGTAGAGAAAAAGAAAAGGAGTAAACTCTATTTATATTATAAAAAACAAAACTTGTTTAAATCTCCATGCTTTTGCTGGAGATTTTATTATTTTTAATACCTACATTTGTATTGATAAAATGATTTGAAAATTTAATAATTACCGAATGAAACATCCATGCACTGAAGTGCACCAAAATGGAATATATATAACATGGATGTTCCACAAGGCCAATTAATTAACTAAAAATATATTCTTGTGAAACCCTCATGCAATAAAGTACACAACAAGGATATGAACTTAGCGATAGCGTTCCGATAACCATCGGAATCACGACCAAAGGGAGTAATAAATTTTGAGGGTTCCATGGTATTTGAAATACAGAAGTAAAAATTAGTAATTGTATTTACTTGAATAACAGGAGTATAATATAAAAAATATTCGAATGAAATTAGATGTTTTATTAGGCCTACAATGGGGCGATGAAGGAAAAGGAAAAATCGTTGATGTTTTAGCACCAAACTATAATGTAATAGCACGTTTTCAGGGTGGACCTAATGCCGGCCATTCTTTAGAATTTAATCAAATTAAGCATGTATTACACACAATCCCCTCAGGTGTATTTAACCCAAATACCATAAATATTATTGGCAACGGGGTAGTTATCGACCCTGTAATTTTTATGGAAGAGATTAATGAGTTAAAAGCCCTTAATGTAGATATTCAAAAAAATCTTTTTATTTCCAAAAGAGCCCACCTCATTCTGCCTACACACAGAATTTTAGATGCAGCCTCGGAAGCTGCCAAAGGAAAAACAAAAATCGGATCAACCCTTAAAGGTATTGGCCCCACTTATATGGATAAAACCGGGCGAAATGGATTGCGGATTGGAGATATCATTAATCCTGGCTTTAATGATAAATATGAGTTTTTGAAAAACAAACACCGCGAAATTTTAAAACAATACGATTTTGATTACAACCTTACTGAGTACGAAGAAAAATGGTTCAAAGGAATTGAATTAATAAAACAATTTAAGCTGGTTGAAAGTGCGCATTTAATCAATCAATATTTAGAAGATAATCAATCGGTCTTAGCCGAAGGTGCTCAGGGTACTTTATTGGATATTGATTTTGGTTCTTACCCTTTTGTTACTTCGTCGAATACTATTTGTGCCGGCGCATGTACCGGACTTGGCATAGCTCCGAATAAAATTGGTAATGTAATTGGTATTTTTAAAGCCTATTGTACACGAGTAGGGAGTGGGCCTTTCCCCACCGAACTGGAAAATAGTGAAGGAGAAAGACTCAGAAAACAAGGCCATGAATTTGGTGCCACCACAGGCCGTCCAAGAAGATGCGGGTGGCTCGACCTGCCAGCACTAAAATTTGCCGTTATGCTGAATGGTGTTACCGAACTGGTAGTTACCAAAGCTGATGTCCTCTCTGGATTTGACACCATTAAAGTTTGTACCCATTATATATTAAATAATAAAAAAGTTGATTTCTTGCCTTACGAAGTTAATGAACCATTGCAACCTGTTTATAAAGAATTTAAAGGATGGAAAGAGGACATTACAAAGATAAAATCATATACTGACTTACCCGAAACGTTTAAATCCTACTTGCAATTTATCGAAGATGAAATAAAAGTACCCATAAAAATTATTTCTTTAGGCCCTAACAGGAATGAAACTATTCAAAAATAAATTAAAAATAAAAGGGATGTTTCTAATGCATCCCTTTTTTCCTGAAATAGTTTCTTGTAATGATTATCGGTACCCATGATATGTTTTAGCAAAGCAAAAAATAAAAAAGCTGCCTTTGCAGACAGCTTTTCAAAATATAAAATACGAAAGTATCTTTTAATTATTTTCTCCATTAGGTGCTACGGCATCTGAAGGTAATTCTAAACCATAACCTTGTTTAACATCAGCTTTTTTAAGCATAAAGGCAATGAATAATGCAATAACACCTAATCCTACTAACATTAAAATAGGAATGGTATAGTTAAACGGAGGAATTTCACCGGAAACGATCTGCATTTCCTGTAAAGCTTCACTTATCTCAATCTTACTCAAACCTTGCGCTTCGAGGGATTGCCTTGCAGATTCAATTTGTGCAATAACATCAGGATTTGCTTTGTCAAGCACCCATCCGATGCCTTTGAAAAAGGCATTTAATCCCCAATTCTGAACGGTAAACATCACCGCGTAAGCTGTTCCTAATCGATTTTCTGCAACAATTTTGGCAACTGATGGCCACATGGCTGCCGGAACCAGTGAGAAAGCAATTCCTAATGCCAACAATCCGAAATAACCTAGTACCGTACTGTCTAAAACTGACAATGAAATATGGGCGAAAATAAGTAATAACGAACCAAGGATCATTAATGAAGCTGCTTTTCCTTTATTATCTACTATTTTCCCAAAAATGGGTGTAAACAAGATCGAACCTAACGGGATTAAGCTTGCGGTTTTGGGCCCGTTTTTAAGCCACATCCCAAAAGTATCAGAAAATGCATAAATAAATAATACAAAAACACCTAAAATAGCAACAACAGAAAAGATTTTATTTTTTCTCTTTTCAATATTTGAAGGGACTAAGGTAATGGCCAACGCAAAAATAAAAAGTCCAAGATAAATGGCCAGGTTACCCAATGCTTTACTTCCTAAAATAGCTATTGTTGCACTTTCAGGCAAATCGTAAGTAAAGTTAAATTTATTAATTAACAAATCGGGTGCGTATTGCATAAATGGAAATACGGCTGAATAAAAAGTAACGCACAGTAACGCAATAAAAATAAACGAACGGTTGGTTACTAGTTTTACAAGATCCGAGAAACGAAATTTTTCTTCTTCACCCTCAACAACATCTTCTTTAAGCTGTTTATCAAGCTTAACATCAAAAATGATATATATTAAGAACATTAACAAACCAATACCAATTAGGGTAGCTGCGAAGTTAACTGCCGGAGAAACAACACCTTGTCCAATATCGATGGATAATGCTTGTCCCAGGGTAGAACCTAATCGGCCAAATCCCATATTAATGGCCATGGCTAATGCCAGTTCGTAGCCTTTAAACCATTTTACAATAGTACGCATGGCAATAACACAAACTACTTCGAGTCCTGAACCGAATAATAAACGGCCAATCATCATTACCCACATCTGTCCTTCTGTAGTATTTGTAAAAGTACCAGCAGCTCCAACTGCTGTAAGTGCAGCTCCAACAGTGGCAAGCAAACCAAATACAACACCGGTACGTTTTATTCCCCAGTTATCAAGAATAATACCTCCAACAATGATCATCCCAAACACATTAGCCCAGGTTGTCCATTGTATAAGGGTACCAAACTGACTACTGGTAATCCCCATTTCGGTAATCATCAGTGGTTTAATACCCGAAAAGAAATCCTGGAACCAATAGGTGCCAAATGTTAAACCACTAATAAGGATTAAAACCAGCCAACGTATGGCTGCAGAATCTTTTAAAGTTTTTTTAATTGTTTCTGTCATAATATTCTAAATTAACTTTTAATGATTAATGATTATTATTTCTCAATATTTGGTAATTCAAGGCCATAACCCTGTTTTTTATCCGCTCTTTTAAGCATAAAAGCAAAAAACAAACCCAATACTCCTAGCCCGGCAAGCATTAATAAGGGATTTGTATAATTATAAACGGCATGCTCTCCGGCAGCCTTAGCTTCAGCAACGCCGGGATTAGATTTTTCCAATACACTCCCAATTAAAATCGGGAAAGCCCATAGGCCTAAATTTTGGACTGAGAACATCGCACCATAAGCAGTACCAATTTTATTTTCGCCTACAATTTTTGCAACAGCAGGCCACATTGCTGCCGGAACTAATGAAAAAGCTATTCCTAGCAATATTACTGGAATATAGGGCGTTATCATTGTTTTGGCAAAAAGCAAATGGGCAATGATTAATAATGCTGAACCCAAATACATTAAAGTAGCACTTTTCCCCTTATTATCAGCAATCCACCCAAATAATGGAGTAAGAAAAATGGTACCATACATCAGATAAGAGGTAATGTTTCCGCTTACCTGCCTGCCCAATCCAAATTTATTCATCAACATATCAGGAGCATATTTAATAAAAGGGAATACGGCAGAATAAAAGGTAACACATAATAAGGTAATATAGATAAATGTTGGATTTGTTATCAAATCAAGTAAATCACGCCATCTAAACTCGTCTTCAGGATCTTTTAGCGAAATGTCTTCTTTAACTTCCCTGTCGAATTTAATATCCATCAACATATATATAATATAAGTTAACAGGCCAATCCATAAAAACATTACACCCACCCAAATAGCATTTGTCCATTGTGTTTCGGCCAGTTTTGGCGATAGATTAAGGGCAAGGGCTGTTCCTAAACGTCCAATCGCTACATTTAATCCTAAAGCCAATGCCAGCTCTTTCCCTTTAAACCATTTTACCACAATTTTAGATAAAACCACAATACTCGTTTCAGCACCTAATCCAAAAATAAAGAATCCGAGGTACATCATTTTTAATGCCGGATTGTATTTAGGTAGAAAAGAATCCATAAAATTATATCCTATCCCTCCGGAAAGAAACATCTCTGATGCGCCGTATGCAGTAATCAGCGAACCCAAACCCATTAATAAGACAAAAGAAAAACCGGTTATTCGAATACCGATTTTATCTAAAATGATTCCTCCCAAAACAGCCATCAACAAAAATACATTCGGCACAGAGTATGCTGAAATAAAAAGCCCATAATCAGTAGATGAAAATCCAAGGTTGGTTTGCATTAAATCTTTTAATGGAGACAATGCATCATAAAAATAATAATTAAAAAACATTACGGCACTGGCTAACAACAATACAGCCCATCGTGCTATAAAAGAGTCTTTGATTGTTTTACCTTTTCCCATTATTTTTTCATTTTTTTTTAAGAATCACCAAATCTATTATTTAATTATCAAAAAAAAAATATTTTTTCTCACATTTGATAAATTGTTAAAAATAAAAAACGACTACAAATAGTAGCCGTTTTTATCTAATATCATTTATAAAACACTAGTTATCAATATAAATCCAGGATGTAGGTTCAATCGTTTCGCGTGCTTTTTCTAAATCTTTTACGGCTTCGCGCCACGATTTATATGCACCAATACTAATCATCTGAAATTGATATTCGTTACGAAGCACTTCTGTCTTGTATCCTTTCTGCATAATAAAATTATCATATGCTTCGGCATATTTTGGTGTTTTAAAACTACCTACAATAACATGAAATTTATACAATCTTTTTCGCTCTTGTTCAGCTTTTCGGATAGAATCTTTCCGGGCTTGTTCTGCCTTTTGTTGTGCAATTGCTTTTGCCTTTTTAATCGAGTCAACTTTTCGCAAACTGTCAACTTTACGTTGATAGGCAACTAATGTATCTTCTTTAGAAAACATCTTTTTCTTTTCGAAAAATTCGCATCCTGAAGTTAATAATACAATTGCTGCTAGTGTAAAAATTAATTTTCTCATAGAATTGGGATTAATCATGATTTTTATATTTAAAACAAAGATAAAGAAAATTACATCAGATTATCAAAATATTTTTATAAAAAACTGTATGTAAACATTTTAGTAATTATACAGATATTTATCTAAACAGATAAACCCCTTATTTTGAGCCATGTGAAGAAAAAATAAACCCTAAAAAAGTTCTACGATATAGACAGATTTTTTTTAAATTGCCCTCCTTAAACAAAAGGCCAAAGAACATGAAAACAATTATTGATCTTTTTGAACAAAATGTAGAAAAGTATGCGAACAACCCATTACTATGGGAAAAGGAAACAGAAAAATATAATTCAACCACCTATCAAGAAACATTAAAACAAGTTGAAATAATGGCCTCGGGATTGTTAGCTCTCCGGGTTAACAAAGGCGACAGAATTGCTTTGCTGTCCGAAGGCAGAAATTATTGGGTAATTGGTGAGCTGGCTATTTTATATACTGGTGCGGTAAATGTCCCTTTATCGGTAAAGTTAGATGCTTCCAATGAATTAAAATTCAGGCTCGAACATTCGGAAACCCGAATGATTATTGTTTCTGGAAATCAAGCATCTAAAATCAAACAGATTAAAAATAATCTTCCCGATCTTGAAAAGATTATCTATCTCGATGCTCAGGAAGAATATGATTCTAATGAAATTTTTATCGAAGATGTTCTTGAGCTGGGTGAAAATTTCTTAAAAACCAATAAAGATAAATTTATAGAAACCAAAAATTCGGTTCAGGCTAATGATTTGGCCAATATAAGTTATACCTCGGGTACTACAGCCGATCCAAAAGGGATTATGCTTACCCACAGAAATTATACAGCCAATGTAGAACAAGCATGCAGTTTAATGGATATTCCTGACACTTATAAAACACTGCTTATTCTTCCTTTGGATCATTCTTTTGCACATACTGCCGGCATTTATAGTTTTATCGCTAATGGAGCCAGCATGGCTTTTGTACAAGCGGGCCGGTCAACAATGGAAACTTTAAAAAATATCCCTACCAATATTAAAGAGGTAAAACCCAATTTACTTTTAAGTGTGCCTTCGTTAGCCAAAAATTTTAAGAAAAATATCGAAAAAGGAATACAGGATAAAGGGCCCAAAGCAGAGAAACTTTTTAATTATGCCATGAAACTAGCCTATAGCTATAACAAAGAGGGGTACAATAAAGGCGGAATCTTTCATGCCTGGAAAAAACCTTTATTAAACCTGTTCGATAAAATATTATTTAGTAAAATACGCGAAAATTTTGGTGGTGAGCTTGACTTCTTTATCGGTGGTGGTGCACTACTTGATATTGAACTGCAACGATTTTTTTATGCCATTGGAATACCAATGTTTCAAGGTTATGGATTATCTGAATCTGCGCCGATTATTTCATCCAATGCTCCACAAAATCACAAACTTGGTTCCTCTGGTTTTCTGGTAAAAAATATCGACCTTAAAATTTGTGACGATCATGGAAATGAGTTGCCTGTGGGTGAGAAAGGAGAAATTGTGGTGCGAGGCGAAAATATTATGATTGGTTACTGGAGAAACGAAAAAGCAACCAACGAAACCATAAAAGATGGCTGGCTCTACACCGGCGATATGGGTTATATGGATAAAGACGGTTTTCTTTACGTTCTGGGACGATTTAAAAGCCTGCTCATTGCCAACGATGGCGAAAAATACAGCCCCGAATCGATTGAAGAAACACTCATTCAGCATTCGAAATACATTGATCAATGTATGTTGTATAATGATCAAAGCCCTTATACGGTAGGTTTAATTATGCCTAATAAAGAAGCGCTACGAAGATACCTGAAAGAACACAATTTGTCTTTCGACAGAAAAGAAGGACAAAAAATGGCATTGCAAAAAATACAGGAAGAAATTGATGCGTATAAAAAAGGCGGAAAATACGAAGATTTTTTTCCTGAACGCTGGCTGCCTGCAGCTGTTGCTGTTTTAGGTGAACCTTTTTCCGAAGAAAATAAACTGATAAACAGTACGCTGAAAATGGTAAGAGGAAAAATTGTGGAATATTACAAAGAACGCATTAACTTTTTATTTACTCCCGAGGCCAAAGAAATTACCAATCATCAAAATATGAATATTGTGAGTAAATATTAGTATTAAAAGTGAACTGGTTTGGATCGCCGGTTCTTAAGCCAAACAATTCCCTGACAGTGGTTCAATATCCTTACAGTGGATTTAAAAATATTTACCCTGGTTTTCAATCCAAAACTGTACAACGCACATTCCTGTGCGCTGAAATTAAAAGATGCAGCATACACAAGTAATTTTTTTGTAAGAGTCATATATGCTGACGAAAGAATAGCATTTAAATGGTTACCCGGCTAAAACCTTTGTTTATTTAGCTTCAGTACCGCCAGCTAAAGCATACGGTAAAAACTAATGGCAGTTAATAGTTACACGCCAGGATATTTCTGCCTTTCAGGTGGATGAGTATGGATCATCCGTTTTCAGCCGGTACCGGTTTAATGCATAACGCACATTCCTGTGCGTTGAATTATACAATCCTTAATTTGTTCGGCAAATAAATGCGAATAAAAAAAACGAAGTTCAATATTCAAATAAATCCGTGAAAATGAATACCTTTGAATAAACATCAACTGGATTATTATGGAAGCGTGTATCATCAATTTAAATCAAACGGCAGACAAAGGCCGCCGATTTAAGCGGTTTATCCTTATCCTCAGCCTTGTATTTTTAGCCTCTGCAATCGGAGTTACCTGGTTACTCTATCAAAAACACGATATGGAAACCTGGATTTTTATTAGCCTGGGTATTTATTTCTTACTCTTTTTGTATTTTGGCTACATAGGCTATAATGCCAAAATGTTTATCCGCTGCGATGATTTTGCCCTGGAATACCAGTTTGGTTTTTTTAAAAAAATTCCGGAAAAAATTATTTGGGAAACAGTAGATAAGGTAAAGCTAGGATTTACATCGATTACTTTTTTTAAAAAATCGGGCCGCAAAAAAGTGCTCAAAATTGGCTGGGTACCTTATGAGAAACTAAAGATAATAAAAAACAATGTCCATTCTTTTTGTGCTGAGAAAAGGATTCCAATTGAAGTAGCCGAGTATAAACAACAGGAGTAATTTTATTAACCATGCCTAAGGCAGGCAAACCTTGTCCCGGTCGGACAAATTTGTTTTTGATTTAATCGTTTATTAGTAAAGCTACATTAATTACAATTGTACATTATCAGGGTGTATGGTCAAAAATAATTTTCCACTGCCCGTCTATCTTTTTCCATATCAGCGAATAATAACCGCTTAGCGTGTCTTTTGTCCGTTTCAGTGTCCATTTTCCAACTACCAGCATATGTTCATTTCCCATCGGGTCAAAAGATATATTTTCAAAAGTAAGCTTCCCCATGGCCTCTTTATCGGGGTAACCCTGTAAGTAGTTATCCAGTTGTTTTTTCCATCCGTAAGTAATACCCTGCTTTCCCATAAAACGCAGACTATCAGACTGCCAGTATCCCTGCATATAACCTTCCATATCGCCGGCACTCCAGTCTCTCTCCTGCTGCTCCATAATTGCCTCTATTTCGACAATATTCTTCTCTTGTACTGTTTCATTAAGAAAGGAACAACTCAAAATAAAAAATACCACCACAAATCCGGCGGTAATCCAGTATATTTTCCGATGTTTTTCCATCTTTTTGGATTTGATAAACTGTAATTATTTCATCAATAAGTTACGAAGCCAGTTTTTGTCCAAGCCGGAGTAATTTATTGCGTTGAATCGTATAAAAAAGAATGGAAAGGTGCGGTAACGTAAACATGGTTAGCATCCAAAAAGGTTTATTATAGATTTTATGTTGCACCATATCATTAAAAATAATCACCCAGGAGGCAAAGAAAAACATCAGGCTCAGGGTTGTAATAATTTGTTTATATTCCCATTGGTAAACCTGAGCAAAAAAGGCAATAAACGAAAGCAAAAGAGTACTTGCAACCAAAAGCCAAACGGTTTTAACGGGAAGGGTAAAATCTTTGTTCTCCATAATTATTCACGGTTAATCGAATGATTATTTTTTATTTTCCGAAGATAAAAATATAAAAAATATACCGTTAACCAAAACAGTCTTTTCGGTCGGATTGTAGACGCGAACGAGCTATGAATTATTATAACCGGCTAAAGCCTTTAATTTATTTAACTTTTAAACCGCCAGCTAAAGCAGGCGGTAAAAAAATGCCGGTTGTTAATAATTATACACCTGCCCTTTTCAGCAACTCTAAAAATTTTGTATGGATCACCGGCTTGCAGCCGGTAATTTTAACCTATCTGCCGGAGGAAGGTAAACCCTCAATTTTATTATATTGCACGTTTCAACTGACGTGTGTTTGTAGTGAACATTTTTCTTACATTATCTAAAATATTTTCCAATTCTATATTTTTTTCTTATTTTTAAAATAAATGATGAAAAATTTTTTTATTTTTAACCTATAAGTTAATTTTGTGAGCCAAAAAGTACAAAAATATCCTTTAGATGAATTTTATGATGAATTTCCAGATTTAAAAAAATACAATGTTGAATTGTTTTTAGATGTTACTAATAAAAAAATTGCAAAAGGAATTATAAATGAACTGAAAAGCAAAAAAAAGAAATTTAAAAGGATTTTATATGTTGCTTTATCTAACCAATATAACAGAGAGTTGTATTCACTGGAAGAAAAAAACATTACTGCAATGAAATTTAAAGGTAAGTTCAATAATAATTTACGGATTTATTGCAAAGAATGTTTTAAAGATGGGAAAAAGATTATTATGATTAATTATTTACACAAAACCACTCAAAAAAACAAAGAAGATCATAAAATTGTTAATATAATAGACCAAATAAAAAAATATACCTACGATGAGTTTGAAAAATAATTATATAGATGAAAACTTGTTAAAAGATCTTATAAAATTTAGTAGTGATAATGAAAAACTGAAATTCGAAACAGAAATTATCCAATTGGATTTTATGAGTTATCTTGACAATCTTATGAAGTTAAATAATTTGTCAAAAACAGATTTGGCTAAAAAGATGAAAAAATCTTCAAGTTTTATAACTCAGTTGTTTAGTGGAGATAAACAGCTAAATTTAAAGCACATAGCCTTATTTCAAAGGATATTTGGAGTTAAGTTTGAAATCTCTGAAAAAGTAAATTTAGAAACATTAAATATTGATTTTATTGAAAATTTTGAAGAAGACCAACCCGATTATTTGAATTTACAAAAACGGCCTAAAAAATATAATTTTGATAATTTTATAGTTGAAAATGAGGAACAATCAAAGCTAAAAATTGCATGAAAGCACAAGAATCTAATTTTAAAGTAGAGAATATATTTATTACCGAAAGTAATTTTAACACAATTCCTATTAAGGAATCTAAAAAACTTAATAGGAATCTGGAATTAGATATTGATTTTGATATTAAATTAACAAATAAAGACAATAAAGAATTATTTTTGATTAAAGTTATTCTAATTGGAAATAATAAAAGCAAACCAATACCAGGATATGTTTTCCAGGTTATTGCACAAGGAGTTTTTAGTTTTGAATCAGAGCCAGAAAAAACTACAAAAGATAACTATTTATTAATGTCCGGTTTACCATTAATAATTAATACAATAAGAGCATATATTTTAAATGTTACCGCTTATTTCCCTTATGGAAAATATATTATACCTTTAATTGATGTGAATAATCTGATTCGAACTAAAACTAATACAAAGAATAATAAGCAAAAAACAGAGAAATAGGTGTCATTACGTTTATTGCATGCGTTATAAACCAAAATTAGGAGAATCGACCGAATGAATTTCAGAACAGATTATAGGGTTCAGTTTTTCGCAATAATTTATTCCATTCTTCCCGACTTGTTACCGGAGCAATAATTGTAAATTCATCAACCAGCTCCCAATTGGATGGCAACATGGTATTTAACAGCTGATTAGTTATCATTATAGGATTTTCGGTGCCTGTGTAAAGCAAAATATAATCATATTTATCAACAATGCAGTTGGTTTTGTTAGTTAGTATTTGTAATATTTTCTTTTCTCCGGATGGATCTTCAGCCTGCACCACCTGCCCGTAATCATAATCAGGAATTTCATAATTTACTTTAAGCATCAGGGCAAATATTTTTTCTTTCAGGGTTTCCCCTTTAAAAGATTTAAACCTTTCATGGGTACGTTTCCCGAAATGTACTTTTCGTTTCGGGCCCAAGATGGCAATATCCTCATGCTGCTGTGAAAGGGTTTGGATCATCTCGCAATCGGCAAGTGTTTTAACGGTAATATCTTGATCACCCAAAAGAGGCTGTTTTTCAACTTCTTCCCTATCCTCGTTAAGGAGTACCCCTTGCGTCTGGTCCAGCAGCTCTTCTACAATGTTGTTTGTAAGTTGGTAGTCGGAGTGGTTGGATAAAACGGTATTTCTAATCTCAATCGATTCGTCATGCATCGTAATATCCATGCCCCGGGTCGATTTTCCATCAATCCAATAATACAAAGTACCCTCGCCGCGGCCTTCATATTTTGCACCCTCCATGGCTAACACACACTGGTTAAGTTGTTTCATATCGGGTTGTTGTTTGGGAATGATGTGGTGAACTAAACTCATATTGTATTTTTTATTGACAAAACCATTAATATTTCAGGTTCTACCACGAATTTAATGGAAAATTATAAATTAGCAACAAAAAAAGAGCTATGTTTTCAGAACAATTATTTGACCTGATATTGAACTTTGGCGAAGAATGGAAAGTTGAACGTGTAAATGCTAACTATAAAACAGAAGAAGTAGATGTATTTTTAAAATACATAGGTAAAGAAGCCGAAGATACTGATACTTTAGAATTATGTCCCATTTATGATCATGCCCCCAATCGTCGCTGGCGACATTTAGACACTATGCAGTATAAGACATACATAAATTGTGGTGTCTCAAGGATTAAGGCACCATCGGGCAAAGTAAAGACAATAAAGGTTCCGTGGGCCGATGGATATGAACGGCACACTTATTTGTTTGAAAGGCTTGCCATTGATATATTGCTCAGTACCAAAAACCAGACAAAGACCGCTGAACTATTACGCTGTGGGTTCAATGTCATAAACAGGATTATCCATAATTCAGTGGAAAGGAGCTTAAAAGGACGGCCGGATGACCATTATTTCGAATATTTGAGCATAGATGAGAAATCTTTCA
>JAXHVS010000141.1:0-3205 GCA_034189025.1 Bacteroidota bacterium | reverse complement strand
CGGCTCGCCGTGCTTTTTGCTCAGCACGCCTTTCCTTCATTTTTTTAAAAGGATTTTTTTTCTTTTTACCGTCGTGGATGGTTTTTTCGTGTGACATATCAACTATTTTTAATTAATAAATGCCAGATAAAAAAATATTTATTTAAAAAATAAATTTAAGGACTAAAAATTATCTTGTCAAGTATTTTGATGTATTCTTAATTATAATTAATTTAAACCTCCATTGTGTTTTTATATCTAATAATAAAATCTAAAATTAAATTTACTATGAAAAAACGTTTTATAATTTTTTCCCTATCGTGCTTTATGTTTATAGGAGTACAAGCCCAACTCGATATAGAGTATCAAAAACCACCTAAAGAAATTCTCGAACTTGCTGATGTTGACCTTCCACCATCAGTTTTTATGAATGAAGAGGGTACTTTTGCTTTGTTAATGTATCGAAATCAGTATAAAAGTATTGAAGAATTATCTGAAAAAGAATTACGGCTAGGAGGATTGCGAATTAACCCTGTAACAAATATCTCAAGTAGAGCCAGGTACTTTACAAAGCTTGAAGTTTTAGACATTAAAAAAGATAAAATTTTATCAATAAAGGGATTACCTGAAAAATCAAGGCTAACTAATTTTTCCTGGTCGCCCGGTCAATTGATGATGGCATTTACTAACACAATCAAAAATGGTGTTGAACTCTGGGTAATAGATGTTGAAAAAGCAAATGTAAAAAAACTTACAAACGATAACTTAAATGCAAATTTAGGAACACCCTACGAGTGGTTTCAAAATGGTAAATCGTTACTTGTTAAAGTGTTACCCGATGATCGGGAACCTTTAATTGACGAAAAAGAAGCAATACCTACTGGCCCTACCGTTTCAGTAAACGAAGGCCAAAAGGCTCAGAATAGAACTTATCAGGATTTGTTAAGTAATAAAAATGATGAATTTAATTTTGAGCAACTTGTATTATCCGAGATTGTTCAGGTTGATTTAAAGGGAAATATAAATCACTGGAAAGAAAAAGCCATGTATAGAGATATGAATTTTTCTCCTGATGGTAATTACATATTAATTACAACCATCGAAAAACCATTCTCATACATTGTCCCTTTTTATCGTTTTCCTTCCACTACTATTATTTATGATAAATCGGGTAAAGAAATTAAAAAGATATTAGAAGTACCATTAATTGAAGAGCTCCCAAAAGGTTTTATGGCCGAAAGAGAAGGAATGCGTGATTTGTCATGGAGAGCTGATAAACCAGCTACTTTGTATTGGGCAGAAGCACTTGACGGAGGAGACCCTGCAAATGAAGCAGAATACAGAGACGAAATTTTTGAATTACCTGCTCCGTTTACTGGAGAACCAAAGAGTTTATTTAAAACAATTAACCGTTTTGCAGGAACTACCTGGGGCAATGATCAACTGGCTATTGCCAGAGATTACTGGTGGAATACCAGAAATACTAAAACGTATCTGTTTAATCCTTCAGAAAATAATACAAAACCGGAAATTATTTTCGACCGTAATTATCAGGACAGATATAATGACCCTGGTAATTTTGTGACTTCAAGAAACAAGTATGGAAGAAATGTTTTGGAAATTGAAGGAGAAAACCTTTACCTCATTGGAAGAGGTTACAGTGATGAAGGTATTCGTCCGTTTATTGATCAATTTAATTATAAAACAAAAAATACTGATCGATTATGGCGTGCCGACGGAAAAGAAACACTAGAAAGTATTATAGATTTAAAAGATCCAAAGAAAGGAATTTTATTAACCAGAATTGAATCGAAGAGCCAATTTCCAAATTATTATTTCCGAAATATAAAAACAGGAGATTTAACTCAGATTACAGATTTTAAAAATCCTTTTGAAAGTTTACAAAATGTTTATAAAGAGGTGATCAAGTATAAACGTGATGACGGATTAGAATTGTCAGGAACGCTTTATTTACCTACGGATTATGAAGAAGAAAAAAAATATCCGATGATTTTATGGGCTTACCCGCGCGAATATAAAGATAAAAGTACTGCCGGCCAGGTAACCTCTTCTCCCCATCAGTTTATTTATCCCTATTATGGATCGCCTGTATTTTGGGTTACACGTGGGTATGTAGTTTTAGATAATGCCTCATTCCCTATTGTAGGCGAAGGTGATGAAGAGCCAAATGATACTTTTATTGAACAATTGGTTGCTAATGGCAAAGCTGCCATTGACGCTGTAGATGAAATGGGTTATATTGACCGTGATAAAGTAGCTGTTGGAGGACACTCGTATGGTGCTTTTATGACAGCAAACCTTTTATCTCACTCAGATCTTTTTGCAGCCGGTATTGCTCGAAGTGGTGCTTATAACCGAACGTTAACACCTTTTGGTTTCCAAAGCGAAGAGCGTAGTTACTGGGAAGCTCCTGAAATTTATTATGAGATGTCGCCTTTTATGCATGCCGATAAAATGAAGACACCTCTATTGCTTATACATGGTGCTGCCGATAATAACTCTGGAACTTATACCATGCAAAGCGAAAGGTATTTTAATGCTTTAAAAGGACTAGGTGCCACAGTCCGTTTGGTTTTACTACCAAAAGAAAGCCATGGATATGCTGCACGTGAATCGGTACTGCATGTTTTATGGGAACAGGATCAGTGGCTGGAAAAATATTTAAAAGATACAAAAGAGTAAAAATTTTCATCTAATAAAATAAGAGGCTGCTTTGTACAAAACAGCCTCTTATTATTTATGATATTTTAATCCTAAACTAAAATTGCTTTAAGATTACTTTGGTTTGCCATATTATCAGCAATAGGGCATCGTTTTTCAATTTCTTCAATAAAAGTTTGTTTTTCTTCTTTACTCATATCTGCATCGACATTGATATAACTTCTAATTTCTGTAAAACCAGCTCTTCCTTCTTCCGTTTTTCCCATCAAAAAATCTTTATCAATATCACCTTCAACCTTAACATCAATTCCGCGAACATTTAATCTTTTTTGATTCGAAATAATTTTTCCGATAGCGCAAATACAAGCCGGCAGTGATGAAAGAAAAATTTCCAATGGATTTGGCCCTAAATCCTGTCCACCTCCTTGTTTTGGTTGATCGATTATAAAATTATGAGAACAGTTAACCTCTGTTTTTAATCCATCTCTTACTCTTACTTTTGCTTCTAACTTAACAGTCGATATAGCCATAATTTTTTTTTCAA
>JAXHVS010000140.1:0-25816 GCA_034189025.1 Bacteroidota bacterium | reverse complement strand
AAAAATGTGCTGCATCAACAGGGCTTTGGTAACACTGTGCGTTGTTATTCACGGATCGCCGGCTCCCGTTAACTATCAGGGACAGCCGGTTACCGCCAGGATGGCGGTGATCCTTTGTGGTTTAGTTTTAATATTTCTTATGCAATTTGTGCAAAAGATGTCGCAGCTCCCGATAGCTATCGGGACTCCTCGCAAAGACGCTTTTGTTTTTTAGGAAGGATACTCCCCGGAATGACACTTGTTGTTTTTGTAATGACTCTTCTAATTTAATTTTGTTTTTACTAATCTATTGAGTAATTTTACTCACAACATTGAGTAATTTGTAAAATATGTTTGAACGATCAGAATTACAGCTACTTAAAAACAGAATAAAAGAGCCACGAAAGTTAATTCAAGTGGTTATGGGGCCACGTCAGGTAGGTAAAACAACCATGGTAAGCCAGTTAACCCAAAAACTAACCATGCCTTATATTTTCGAATCTGCCGATGCTGTTTCTGCAGGAAACGCTGCCTGGCTGGAGCAGATTTGGGAAACGGCCCGGCTAAAACAGAAAACACAAGCTTCCAATGTATTCCTATTGATTATTGACGAAATTCAAAAAATAACCAACTGGAGCGAAACAGTAAAAAAACTCTGGGACGAAGATACTTTCCGTCAAATACCTATCAAAGTAATTATACTGGGATCATCGCGCCTTTTATTACAACAAGGTTTAACAGAATCTCTGGCCGGCCGTTTTGAATCCATGTATCTTACCCATTGGACATTTTCCGAAATGGAAAAGGCATTTGGCTGGGATTCCGATACATACGCATGGTTTGGAGGGTATCCCGGAAGTGCTTCGTTAATTAACGATGAAGATCGCTGGAAAAGATATATCCGCGATTCCTTAATTGAGACGAGCATCTCGAAAGATATTCTTATGTTAACACGAATAGATAAACCTGCATTACTTAAAAATCTATTTGAACTGGGATGCTTATATTCGGGACAAATAGTATCATTTACTAAAATGCAGGGGCAACTTCAGGATGCCGGCAATACTACAACCTTATCGCATTACCTTCGGCTTTTAGAAACCGCCGGCCTGTTAGGTGGATTAGAAAAATATGCACACACAGCTATTCGAAAACGTTCCAGCAGTCCCAAATTTCAGGTTTTTAATAATGCATTGTTAAGTGCACAACAAACAGATACACTTTCAGACATTCTTGAGAAACCAAATGATTGGGGGCGAATTGTTGAATCTGCAGTTGGGACACATCTTGTCAATCAGGCTATAAAAGAACATTATGCGGTTTATTACTGGCGCGACAGAAATGATGAGGTGGACTTTATTCTTGAAAGACAAGGAAAAATTATTGGAATTGAAGTAAAAAGTGGTTTTCCCAAAAATAAAAAAGGAATGGACACTTTTAAAAAGAAATTTAACCCTCATAAGATTTATTTCATTGATAATAAGTCTTTAACCTGGTATGACTTTTTAAAAATTAATCCGGTCGAATTGTTTTAATGATAACATAGTTAAATATTTTTTAAATAAGCGCAGGAAATAACAGAAAGGTTATTCCTGCCTCATCGCGATCTTTTTTTCTTTCATGCGTCTTTGCGAACGTCGTGCCTGCTGTTAGACATGCATTTAGGCGCTGGCTGCTCCCAATAACTATCAGGGGCAGCCGGTTACCGCCAATCCATTGTGCCGCCCCTACAGGGCTTCCAAAAAATTTGTATTTGGAGGGTTACCGATATTTTGTCCCTACGGGACAGGTTTTTTTTATAATACCCTGCCAGCGGTTCTGCATCCCGGCAGTGGTTTTTAAATTAGAACATGGCAAAGTATTTTTTACACCACGTTTCTCTGGGTATTACTCTGTGGCTTTCTCTGTGTACTCTGTGTTTAAAAAAATGTGCTGCATCAACAGGGCTTTGGTAACACTGTGTGTTGTTATTCACAGATCGCCGGCTCCCGATAACTATCAGGGGCAGCCGGTTACCGCCAGGATAGCGGTGATCCTTTGTGGTGTAGTTTTAATATTTCTTATGCAATTTGTGCAAAAGATGTTGCAACTCCCGATAGCTATCGGGACTCCTCGCAAAGACGCTTTTGTTTTTTTAGGAAGGATACTCCCCGGAATGACACTTGTTTTTTTATTTGTAATTATGTTTTAAAAACATTATGTTTGTGGTGCATAATATTGATAAGGATGAATTTTTTAAATCGAAAAGATGAAATTGTAATATTAAACCGCGTATTAGGCCCTGGTGGCCCAAAATTAGTAGTGGTTTATGGCCGGCGCCGGCTCGGTAAAACGCGCTTATTGCAGCAAGTTCTGAAAAAAGATGATATTTACTTTATTGCCGACCAACGAGAAAGTGCTTTACAGATTGAATCTTTTGCACGCATTATTGCTGCCCAAATCGAAGCTTTCGATAAAGTAACTTATCCCGACTGGGAAAGTATTTTTATATCGCTTCGTCAAAGAATTAAAAATGGTATTACCGTATTTATTGATGAATTTCCATATCTTGTAAAAAATGCTCCTGCCTTGCCTAGTATTATACAAAAGTTAGTAGACAGTAGGGAATCTCTTGGCTTTCATCTGGTTTTGTGTGGTTCATCTCAACTAATGATGCAGAGAATGGTTATCGGCCATAATTCACCCTTATATGGACGAGCCCATGAAATTATCAAAATAACACCAATGAATGTTTATTGGTTAAAACAAGCGTTAAATTGTTCTTATGCTGAAGCCATTGAAGAGTTCAGCGTATGGGGAGGTGTGCCCAGATACTGGGAGATTAGGAATGAAGCTGCAACGTTGAAAGAGGCTATTACTCGTCAGATTTTTAATATTCACGGCGTACTTCACGAAGAACCACAGCGGTTATTTCTTGATGATACCCGGGATGCTGTGCAAATGCATACGCTTATTTCGGTTATTGCGACAGGAGCTCATCGATTGAGCGAAATATCCTCTCGCCTTGGTAAACCGGCTACACAACTCAACCGCCCATTACAAAAATTAATTGAACTGGGATATATTAAAAGGGAAATTCCATGGAATTTATCGATCCGTAACACAAAAAAAACGCTCTATAAGATTAACGACCCCTTTATACATTTTTATTATCGTTATGTTATTCCACATAAAACAACACTTGAGCTGGGATATGTCGATCAAATTTATCGGAATGTATTTCAAAATACATTCTCTGACTTTTGCTCCGAAGTGTGGGAAGAGATGTGTAGAAGAGCTATTCCCTGTTTGTTTGAAAAAAATATTTTTGAACCGGGTTCCAGATGGTGGGGTACCGGGATCAACAAACAACCCATAGAAATTGATATTGTAGCTCAGTCTTTTGATAAAAAAAAGATTCTCATTGGTGAAGCCAAATGGTCATCAAACAGGAATATCCCGGCAGTGATAAGGCAACTTGAACAAAGAGCAGGAGAACTTCCGTTTACTCAAGGTAAAAAGGTAATCTTAGCACTTTTCCTAAAAGAAAAACCACAAAAAGACATTCCTTCAAATGTTCTGGTATTTAGTCCCGAAGACATTGTAAAGACAAATGCTGTCAGTTATCGTTAGCATAAAGCATTCTAAATTGTTTTCCTGCGTCATCGCGAGCCCTCTCATTACACCAGTGTTATTGCGAGCGCCTTGCCTGCCGGTTTACCTGCCGGATGGCATGGTTCACCCGTCATTAGGCATGGCAGGCAGGAAGCGAAGCAATCTTTATTTTAAGTGTACCATTTAAAGATTCCTTCACTCGTTCCTCATTTGCAATATCTCTTGTTATTTTTTTAATACTTCTCCTTTCCACCCTCTTGATCCCACTGGTAGGTGACAATATAGTGCAAATGAAACCAAGATTCCCTCCCTCCAGGATTGGCCCGGAAATACCCACAAAAAAAGGAGCACCCTTCAGTGCTCCTCCTGATAAAATGTTTTTTATAGATTTAAAACCATCCCGATTCTTCAATCTCAAATGAGGTCATGCCAATTTCATAATCATCGGCAAAAATGTATACATCGTAGATGCCGGGAATGAGCACTCCGTTATTATCCCAGTAAATGGTTACATCAATCTTTTCGTTCATATAATCCACCGGCCGCTTAGCCGAATAGACAATCTCCTGGCCCTGAAACTCGAACAGATCCTCTTCCGATTTGGCTAGGATGTAATCGTCGGGCCCTGCAATACGCACATAGAAAATCCTTTCGCCAGGTTCGGCAAGCACATTCTCCTTGATGGTAAAATCAATCTGAATTTTCTCAATTTTATTAATGCGGTTATTCTCTTTTCCACGTCGGTTTAGTGGAGTAGCCCGCACATTTTCGGTACGCAAAACACTAGCCATCTCCACTTTTCCCGATAAATCTTCGTTCTGCTCTTCCAGCTCGTTTTTGGACGATACCACCTGGTTAAACTCATTTTTTACTTTTATGTTTTCAGCCACTAACTGTTGGTTAATGGTATTTAGCGAATCAATCTGGCGCACATAACTTTTGGCTACTTTTCGTAAGGTGCCTAGCTCATTTTCAAGTTGTTTGATTTTGGCATAATTGGTTGCTTTTACCGTTTTTATCTCGGCCAACAAATCATCAATTTTTTCCTGCTCGATAACCAAATGTGCATTCAGCGAATCATTATCGGTCATTAACGAATCATATTCGTTTCTAAGATTGAGAAGATGCGTTTGTAAAGAATCTTTTTCGGCTTTTAATGCACCTTCAATCTTTTTTGTGGTATGCATTTGATTGATGTATAAAAAGGTAACTACACCTAGAAGGACAATCAACAACCACAAAATAACCTGCAGGCTTTTATTATTCTTTTTTTGTGGTGGCACGGTTGGTTGTTGCTCTTTTTTTTGCTCATTATTTTCCTGTGTAGGATTATTTTTTTGCTCTTCCATTTTTATTTTAGGTTTGTTGGGTTTTTACATTTGATTAACAAAGGTAATTTATATTTTCATTTTCTACAATATTGTTATTCCATAATTTCCAATACCGATTGTAAATAGTACCCCCCTTTTATAACCACCGGTTGATCAATAAGCTGTGGATCGGGATTAATAATTTCTCGCCAGCCTTCGTAGGTTAATCCTGTTTGGACAGCGACTTTAAGATACCGGTTATTTTTTTGGGTAAACACAAATGTTTCTTCCTCTTGATTAAAAACAGCTTCTTCGGGCAGGGCATAAATTTTTTGCTCATCGGTTAAGATTTTTGCTTCGATAAACATCCCTGTTTTTAATTGTTGATCAGCATTGTCAATGGTGGCAAAGATCTGCACCATACGTTCTTCTGCATTAATATTATTACTTATGCGTTTTACCTTTGTTTCAAAAATTTTATCGCTGTTTAGCGGACGAAAGGTTATTTTCTGTCCATAGGTTATTTTATTCAAATCTTTTTCTAAAACGGAAAGAACCAAATTTAATTGTTTGTCGTTAACAATTTCAAATATGGAGGTTCCCGGGTTAACATACATTCCGGTGTTTCCGTGAATAGATGTAATCATTCCGCTCACAGGAGTGGTCACAGCAAACGAAGGGGCAAAATCACCTTGTTCTATTTGTGTTACATCAACACCTAACATTTCCAGCCGTGCTTTCAGTGATTTATATTTTGCTTCGGCAGCGTAATAATCGGCTTTGGCTTGTTGCAAGATTTTCATCGAGGCAGCATTTTCTACCGTCAACTCTCCCTGCCGCTTAAACTCTTCATAATAATAATCCTTTCGGGCTTTGGTTTCAATATACTGTTGTTGTAAGTCAAAAAAATCAGGATGTTTTAGGGTTGCCAACACCGCTCCTTGATTTACCTTTTCTCCCGGCAGGTAATTGATTTGATGGATAAACCCTCCGATGACTGGCGATACATCGGCTTTTTGGTGCGATAAAGCCATTAGTTTTCCAGTACAAAAAACCACATCAGCTATGGTTCGTTGTTCTATTTTGGCGGTTTCTATTCCTGCCCTCTCTTTTTGTTCTGTGCTTAACTCTATGCCTTCCTTGGTTTCTGATGGGATATTCGATTTTTCAGGACTTTCATCCTCTCCACGGTTTGCACATGCCGATAAAAGTCCGGCAAGGATAAATATAAATAATGTTCTCATTGTTTGACTCATTTTATTGGGTATAAAATTCAAGTTTAATAGCTGTTTCATTATAGCGATAAAGCGTTTCAAGATATCCCAGGTTAATATCCTGGGCTGTTTTAATGCTTTGGATAAATTCCATGTAATTGATTTCTTCCTTTTCAAATTTCGAACGGGCAGTACGTCTCAATATTTCCGCTTTTTTTAAAGCACTTTCGTGATAATACAATAAATCATTCTGAATCTGGTCGAGTTGCAACACAAGATTTTCAATCTCTTTTTGCAAATTAAATTTTTGATAGTCAAAATTATTTTGTGCTTTTTGTGCTTCTATTTTTGCTTGCTGTACTTTGGCATTTTGCGGTAAAAACCAAATGGGCATACTTAAGCCAATGCTCCATCCGGTAAATCCATCCACCTGGTCGATTTGTTGATTAAAATATCCGGCCGATAGTTGGGGAAAATAGCGCGAACGTTCCATGTTGTATTTCGCATTTTCAATGCGGTACAGGTTTTCGTAGTAATCTAATAATATTGAGCTGCTAAAACGCTCGCTGGGATTTGTTGCTGCAGGTAACGAATAAATGAGCAGACTATCGTTTTCGGGCAATAGGTTCCCATCGATATGCATGATTTGTTTTAGTTTATTTTCGGCAATAATTAACTGCTCGGTAAGTTTTAGCAATTCGTTTTTTGAGGATGCATACTCAGTTTCTGCCATGGTTTGCTCCAGTAGGTTAGATTCGCCAAGTTCATATTTTAATTGTGCGATACGCACAAACTCCTGGTATAGCTCTACCTGTTTTTGTTTAATCTTATGTTGATTAGTCAGAAGTATCCATTGATACCAGGCTATTTTTGTTTGGACAGTAATATTTTTTTGAGCCAGCTGCAACTCTCTTTCCGACAGTTTGATGTTTTCATTGGCCAGCTTCCCTGATTGAAAATGGGTAAGCAAAGAGCCAAAATTCTGGTTAATTTCAAACGACTGGTCAATCAGCACTGAGTTCATTTGCCCTCGTTGATAAGAAAATTCGGTGGGTTGAAAATTAAAGGCCCCCTGCTTTTGTTTTTGGGCAGAAGTAACCGATAATTGTGCGTTTTTAATCATTGGATTATTTTCCAGTGCCAGCTCAACAGCTTGTTGAATATTTATTTTCTGCACCCCCTGGTTATCGTTTTGCGCAAAGCTATTAAATCCTGTTGCCAGGATAAGCACAAGCATTATCGAAAGTCCTTTTTTTATTTTTATTCCTAGAGATTTACGTATGGCATTTTTACTGTTGAAATAGTAAAATAAAATAGGTAATAATATCATGGTTAACATGGTAGAAGTTACCAGTCCACCAATAACTACCGTTGCCAGTGGGCGTTGCACTTCGGCTCCGGCCGAAGTAGAAATAGCCATAGGCAAAAAACCTACTGCTGTAGATACTGCGGTAAGCATTACCGGACGTAACCGTTCGTGTGTAGCTTTTAAAATAAGTTCGCGCATATTGGACATTCCTTGTTCTTTTAATTCTTTTAGATATTCGATTAAAATAATGCCATTTAAAACAGCTACCCCGAAAAGAGCAATGAACCCAATGCCTGCCGAAACACTGAATGGCATCCCTCGTAACCATAAAAACACGACACCACCAACCATAGATAGAGGAACAGCCGTAAAAATCATCACGGCATCTTTTAACGATTTAAAGGCAAAGTGTAAAAAGATAAAAATCAGTAAAAGAGAGATGGGAACAGCCAGTTGTAATCGCTTTATGGCATTTTCCAGGTTTTCAAACTGACCTCCATACTGGATATAATATCCGGCATCCATGGTTATCTGTTCATCGATTCGTGTTTGAATATCCTGAATTACCGACTTCAGGTCACGGTTACGCACATTAACACTTACAGTCATCAAACGATGTGCATTTTCTCTGGATATTTTTGCCGGCCCAAAAGTATAATGAATGTCGGCAAACTCTTCCAAAGGCATTTGTTGGCCTCCGGGAATGTTAATGCCCATTTGCCGGATATGCTCAATATCGGTACGGTAATCCTCGTTAAAACGGATCACCAGGCCGAAGCGTTTTTCTCCTTCAAAAACATTTCCTGCCATTAATCCGCCAAAAGCACCCGAAAGCTGACGGTTAATATCTTCGATATTAATTCCATAGGCGGCTATTTTGGAGCGGTTGTAATCTATTTTTACTTGGGGCAGCCCGGCAGTCTTTTCTAAAATAATATCTGCCGCTCCCGGGACATCTTCGATAGCCGATTTTATTTCGTTGGCCTTTTGGTTGAGGTAAGCCATATCTTCACCAAAAATTCTGATGGCAATATCTGCTCGTACACCGGTAATAAGTTCGTTAAAACGCATCTCAATGGGTTGTGTAAACTCATAGTCAACACCCGGAATAACCATTAACGCTTCCTTAAATTTGTTGGCCAGCGCTTCTTTGGTTTGAGCCGATTGCCATGTTTTTTTGGGGTGTAGCTTGATAATCATATCAATCTCTTCCATAGACATGGGGTCGGTGGGGACTTCGGCAGCGCCAATACGGCAAACAATCTGATCAACCTCGGGAAATTCTTTGATCAGAATATTTTCCATCTCGGTAGTTAGCTCAATGGTTTTACTCAACGAGGTTCCTGTTTTTAATACCGGCTGAATCACAAAGTCTCCTTCGTCGAGGGTAGGTACAAATTCACCGCCCATCCGCGAAAAAATAATACCGGTAAAAATGAGCGAAGCGATAGCCAGTCCAATAATTAGTAGCTTGTTACTATAAGCAAATTTTATCACAGGGTCATAAGATCGATGGGCAATATTCATTATCCATCGGGCAATGCTTTTTTTCTTCTCTTTTTCGGGTTTTAAAAACATGGATGCGGCCACGGGCACCCAGGTAAGTCCTAAAATCATAGCGCCAATAATGGCAAAGCTGAAGGTAAGCGCCATAGGCCTGAACATCTTTCCTTCAACACCGGTTAAAGTAAGTACGGGAATTAAAACCACCAAAATGATAATCTGTCCAAAAATGGCTGAATTAATCATCTTTGAAGCTCCTTCGTATGAAATTTTGTTGAGCAGTAACGTTTTTTGTTTCCCCGAAGACAACTCGTACTCGGCTTTTTGCTGTGTAACCCGCAGCGCAATGAATTCGACAATGATTACGGCTCCGTCAATGATTATACCAAAGTCAAGGGCTCCCAAACTCATCAGGTTGGCATCAATACCCAGAAGGTACATCATGGAAATGGTAAATAGCAGTGAAAGAGGAATAATGGATGAAATAATAAGTGCCGAGCGGAGGTTTCCTAAAATTAAAATTACGGATAACATGACGATAATACAACCTAGTAAAAGATTTTCTACTATAGTAAAAGATGTTCTGGAGATGAGCTCGCTTCGTTCTATAATAGGATTAATAAAAATACCTTCGGGTAAACTTTTTTGTACTTCTTCTACTCTTTCTTTTACGGCATTGATCACTTGTTTTGAGTCGGCATTTTTAAGCATCATGATTTGGCCCATTACCTTTTCACCTTCTCCGTTGGCGGTAATGGCTCCGTAGCGGTTAGCATGTCCGAGTTTTACATCTGCAATATCGCGGATTAAGATAGGTTGTCCATTGATGTTTTTTACAATAATAGAACCGATATCTTCTACTGATTTAACCATCCCTTCGCCCCGGATAAAAAAGCTCTGGTTGTTTTTTTCGATATAAGATCCTCCGGCAATGCTGTTGTTTTTACTTATCGCATCGTAAAGGTCGAGCAAGGAGACATTAATATTTTTTAACTCGTTTGGATTTACGGCAATTTCATACTGTTTTAAAAATCCTCCCCAGGTGTTTACCTCAACAACACCGGGAATACCCGATAATTGTCGTTTAACGATCCAGTCCTGAATGGTTCGCAACTCCATGGTTGAATATTTGTTTTGGTAACCCTCTTCAACATCTAAGATGTACTGGTATATCTCTCCTAATCCCGTTGTGATAGGGCCCATCTCGGGAGTGCCAAACGCTTCGGGAATGTTGGCCGAAGCAGCTTTGATCTTTTCCGCAATGAGCTGTCGGGGAAGGTATGCACCCATGTTTTCTTCGAAAACAATTGTAACTACCGACAAACCAAATTTTGAAATCGAACGTATCTCAATTACCCCCGGTAAATTGGCCATCTCAAGCTCTACAGGATGGGTAATAAATTGCTCCACATCCTGGGTGGAGAGATTGGAAGAAACCGTAATGACCTGTACCTGGTTGTTGGTAATATCAGGAACTGCTCCTACCGGGATTTTATATACTGAATATAATCCAAAAGCGGCAATGGTAAGGGTAAATAAAATAATAATGAGCTTATTTTTTATACTGAAGTTGATGATTTTGTTAATCATGGGCGTAGCGGTTAACGATAAGAGAAATTATAGAATAACAAAAATATATATTTTTTTAGATATCTCCAAGGATTCCGAAATCATGGAATATTTATATAACGTGATTTCGATAAAATTTTAGTTTTTAAGATTATGAAAACAGGCTTAACAGATTTTCAAAGCCAGTCAGGCCAGTTAATTAGAAAAGCCTTTGGCTCTTTTTTGATCAATGTTATGTTATCTGTTCGGGATTTTTACAGGATATGTTGTTATACTGTTTTTGGTTTAAAGCTCCGGTACAATAAATAAAAACCAGTTAAAATAAAAGGAATGCTTAGCCATTGGCCCATATTTAATGCCATGGTTTGTTCAAAATCTACCTGCACTTCTTTAATAAACTCTATGAAAAAGCGAACGGTAAACAGCAAAATCAGGAATAGGCTGAAAATTAAGCCTTGCCGAATATTGGTTCCCTTTTTATTATGGATGAAATAAAGAAGGATAAAAATTAAAAGATAAGAAAGTGCTTCATAAATTTGCGTAGGGTGTTTGGGAATAACTTCTCCTTTACGAACAAAAATAAATCCCCACGGTAGTTTAGTCGGGATACCATAAATTTCTGAGTTCATTAAGTTGCCCATGCGGATAAAAAAACCTGCCAGTGCAACAACAATAACAATGCGGTCTAAAATCCATAGATAGGGTTTTTTATTCTTTTTAGAAAAATAATATAAGGCAATAAGTATTCCGATGGCTGCACCATGACTAGCTAAGCCACCGCGCCATATTTTTAAAATTTCGATAGGGTTTTGCAGATAATAGGAAGGATCATAAAACAGGCAATGGCCTAACCTGGCGCCAATAATTGTTCCCAAGGCAACATATACCGTTAGCTTATCTAAAAGCTCAACGGTTAGCCCTTCTTTTTTAAATATTTTTTGCATGATAAGATAGCCGAAAAAGAAAGCAGCAGCGAAAAGAACGCCATAATAACGAATGGTTAATCCACCAAAACTAACAATATCGGGATTAACATCCCAGGTAATAGAATTTAAAATCATAACTTGTTTTTTGAAATAATGATATACAAAGGTATAAAAAATTACGTACTATTAACATCTGCTGTCATTGGTTGTTATTTTTTTACGAAATTCGAATAAATGATCAAATTTTAAGGTTCATGATTAATTATTGAAATAAACTTTTTAAGTTTGTGCCTGGGTTTTTTATGATGCAATTATGAAAGTTAATTACTTACAATACGCGGTACTTTTATTTCTTATTTTTTGGATGAGCAGCTGTGCTAAAATTGTCGCACCCACCGGAGGGCCTAAAGATGTTGAGCCTCCTAAAGTATTATCCAGCAATCCACCTAATCTTTCAACCAACGTTGAAGGCAAAAAAATTGAGATTACTTTTGATGAATTTATTCAATTAAAAGAATTAAATCAAAAATTGGTGGTTTCACCTCCTGTTGAAGAAAAACCAGAGGTGATAGTGAAAGGGAAATCATTAGTTATTGAGTTTCCTGTTGAGCTAAAAGACTCAACAACCTACAATATTTACTTAGGAGATGCAGTTCAGGATTATAACGAAGGAAATCCTATCGAGAATTTTCAGTATGTTTTATCAACCGGCGATTATATCGACTCTATGACTGTTGAGGGAAAGGTTTTAAGTGCCTTTAACCTCTTGCCACAGGAAGATGTTTTGGTAATGTTATATAGTGATTTTTCCGACTCAGTTCCCATTAAAAATATTCCAGAATATATTTCTAAAACCGATAAAGATGGTTTTTTTCAAATGAATAATATACGTAACGATACGTTTAAAATATTTGCTTTACGCGATGCCAATAAAAATTATCTTTATGACCTTCCCAATGAAGGAATTGCCTTTGCTGATTCAGCTGTAAAGTTTGTGATGGACACTAAACCACTGACGGATACGATATTTGTATCAGATTCTTTATTGGATGACCCTAACGAAATGATTGTAGATACAATTTGGATTGCCTCCGAAAAGTTTTCATCAGATTCTTTAAACACAGATACTGCTGATTTTGATAAAGACAGCATGGTGGTTATAAAACACAAACCCATTGATACCATAATTACAACGATGAAGTCGTATTATCCTGTTCCGGTATTTTATTTAATGTTTTTTAACGAAGATAAAGAAACACAGTATCTGGCAAACTCAAAACGGGACGATAAACGCAAAATGGAGGTTATGTTTAATAAACCTATAAAAGACAGTGTGAGCGTTGAGTTGGTAGATACTACCGTTGAATCCAAGTGGTATATTCAGGAAAAAAACGTAACGAATGACACGATATTTTATTGGCTCACAGATTCGTCGCTATATAACAAAAAGGATTTAAAAATAACCATATCGTACCAAAAGGAAGATTCAAATTTGGTTTACCAGTGGACAACTGACACCCTTAATTTCCGATACTTTGAACCACAAAAGAAGAAAGGAGATGATTCGGATACGTTGCTTACCATTGGGTTAAATGTAAAAAATAAATCAACGTTTGATTTGAATAAGAACATTAAACTGCAATTTAATACTCCGATAAAAGCGGTTGATCCTGAAAAAATAAGGTTGTTTACCAAAGAGGATACCCTGGAAAAAGAAGTGGATGTTAAGTTGGTAAAGGATAGCTTGTTTTTTAGACGATATACAATTTTAAATAGTTACACCGAAGATTCTGATTATAGGCTGGAAATTTTTCCACAGGCATTTGTCGATATCTATGGTGCTGCAAACGATACGGTTATTGTGGCATTTAAAACCCAAAAGCTTGATTATTACGGTAAAATTTTAGCTAATGTTACCGGAATTGATTCCTCTTTTCAAGTCATTGCGCAACTGGTTGTGCCTGACAAAGAGGAAGAAAAAGTGTATCGCGAAAAAATAATTCAAAATGATCAAATGGTAGAATTTGCCTTCTTACTTCCCAAAGAAATTTTGTTTAAAATAATTGTGGATGCAAATTTTAACGGAAAGTGGGATACGGGCGAATATTTGGAGCATATACAACCCGAAGAGGTTTTTTATTACGATAGTCCAATAAACGTTCGGTCAAATTGGGATATTGAAATTAATATGACCGTAAAAAATAATAAATGATGTCTGTATTACTAGAGTTTGCCATGTTCCCAACAGATAAGGGAGACAGTGTTAGTCAATATGTTGGAGAAGTAATTCAAATGATCAAAAAAAGTGGGGTTTGCTATAAACTAACCGCTATGGGAACGATTATCGAAACTGAAACCATTGATGAGGCTCTCGCTATCGTAAATAAATCTTACAAAGTGCTGGAGCCTTATTCTAATCGCGTTTATTCTTCTATCAAACTGGATATCCGAAAAGGGAAATCGAATCGGTTGGAAGAAAAAATAAAATCTATAGAATCGAAGATTGGGAAAGTAGATCATTAATTTCTTTTAACAAGTGTAGATTTATTAAACCCGCGCATAAGTGACGGGTTTTTTTTATTGATATTTTTTCAGATATTTAACCTGTAAAAAGGATTGCACATGAAAGAAGAAAAAAAACGATTTCTTTACAGTTTAGTTTTTCCCGGATTTTTTTTATTGCTTATCTGGCTGATAAAAATAATTGAAGTTACGCTTCACTTAAATTTTACGTTTCTTGGAATTTTCCCTTTACGAATAAAAGGGTTAATAGGCATTGTTACCGCTCCGCTTATTCATTCCGATTTTCAACATCTTGCAGCCAATAGCCTGCCGCTTTTAATTTTAGGTGCCGGATTGTTTTATTTTTACCAGAACATTGCGGGTAAAGTTTTTTTGCTTATCTATTTAATTTCTAATATTTGGATTTGGTTTGGTGCACGCTATGCCTATCATATTGGTGCCAGTGGAATAATTTATGGCATGGCATCCTTTTTGTTTTTTAGTGGGGTGATCCGAAAAAATGTCAAATTGATGGCAATATCTCTTCTGGTAGTTTTTCTTTATGGAAGCATGGTTTGGGGGCTTTTGCCTATTCAACCGCATGTTTCATGGGAGTCGCACCTGATGGGTGCTATTGCCGGATTAGTGCTTGCCTTTTATTATCGCGACAGGGGGCCTAAAAGAAAAATCTATAGCTGGGAGTTTGAAGAGGAGGAAGAGGATGATACGCATGCTTATTGGAATATTAATTATCATTATAAAGAAAATGAAGATGAAAAGAATCAACCATAAATTATTATTATACCTGATGGCCTATAGTTTGGTTTTGTCTACTATCCACATAAGAGCGCAGGAAAAAAAATATACTCAAACGGGTTTGGCCAGTTTTTATGCCGATAAGTTTGAGGGCAGGAAAACAGCCAATGGCGAAATCTATTATCATATAAGAAAAACTGCAGCGCACCCCAAATTGCCTTTTGGGAGTGTGGTAAAAGTTACTAACCTCGAAAACCATAAATTTGTTGTTGTTCGCATTAACGATCGAGGGCCTTTTGTTAAAGATCGTATTATCGATTTGTCAAAGTCGGCTGCCCAGGAGCTGGGATTTGTTGAAAAAGGGCTGGCTAAAGTAAAAATTGAGCTTATCGCTTCAACCGACGATCTTCCGGGAAATGATTTAAAAAATACGAAGAAATCAGAATACTACATGCTAGATGCTCAAAAAGTTTCACCTAAAGGAAGCGGGATTCAGATTGGCAGTTTTTCTTCGAACGAGAATCTTTTAAGCTCTGTAGAGCGGTTACAAACAAAATACAATAAACCCGTTTTTGTGGAAATTGCCGAAGCGGATGGGCAAAAATTTTTTCGTGTGATTATAGGCCGGTTCTCAACACAACAAGAAGCCGAAAAGTTTAAAAAAAGTTTACTCCACGAATTTCCTGATTGTTACGTGGTATCCTTCAAAAAATAACTATCCTTGCGTTCTGAATGCTTCGCCAATATGTAATTCTTTAGGATTGGTACTCATAACCGGAATAGTTGATTTATTAAGCATTTGTTGAGCATAACTTCCCATCACAAAGTTAGAGAGGTCTTGCGGTTGCTCGGTCATGATTGAAATTAAATCGGCTTTTATCTTTTGAGTGTATTCGATGACAATATCGGTTAGGTTAGATCCGGTTAAAGAATCTTTTTTAACCTTTATCTCTTTGCTTTCAATATATTCACACACCTGGTTTGAGTAGGCATTTAATTTTTTTACAATATCGTCGGTTTGTAATGAGGTTATGGTAACCACATGAATTTCAGCATTAAACCATTTGGCCAGCTCAACGGTGAAAGGTACTTTTTGTCTTGTGTCTGCTGTAATATCCAGAGGTAAAACAATTTTTTTAATTTTTTTAGGGATATTATTTCCTCTAATGGTAATAACGGGTTTGTTGGTTGCTGAGATGATTTTAAACGCATTGCTGCCAATAAAAAATTTTTCAAAACCTGATGCACCATGGGTGGAGGTGACAATGAAAGAATCGTTATACGCATTAGCCTGCGCTACTATTTCACGATATATCCTGCCGGTTCGAATTACATGTTTAAGATTTACCCCAGAGGGTACATGCGATTGATATTTTTTCTGAATTTGATCGAATTGTTTTTTTGCATACCGAAGTTCTTCTTCTCTTGAACCAGGATTATAATCGTTACTTTTTTTTCGTACATACACCATTCGTATTTCGCAATCAATTTTTTTGGAAAAAAGGATGGCTAATTCCAACCCTTTTAAAGCTTCTTTAGAAAAGTCTATGGGTACAATAATGTGGTACATGGCGATAAGGTTTTAATGAATTACTAAAATAAGGATATTTTTTTGATATTCGGAAAATTATTTATCGCTTCAATGTAATTATTTATCTTTCTTATAGCAAAAATATTTTAAGATTAGGTTATTAAACATATTAGTTATCCCGTAAAATTCTTTGTTAAAAAATTAAATTATATTTAATATTGCAAAAAGCAAATTGTCCAATAATTTAATTTTTTTGTATTATGGCAATGCACAGAATGGGCGACCGGATTAAGAAAAGAAGGGAAATTTTAAAAAAACCTTCTTCAGAACTTGCCCAGGCCATTGGGGTAACTTCCAGTTTAATTTCTCAAATTGAACGAGGAAAAGCTTACCCTTCGATTCTTACCCTGAAAAAAATTGCTGATGCATTGAATACTACGGTTGGAGAATTAATTGGCGAATATGAAATGCTAATAACTAATCCATTGTTAAAAGCCGATGAACGAAAATATGTAAAGAAAAATAAAACAGGTGCTTCTCTTTACCTGTTGTCTCACCACGATCCATCAAAACATATGGATCCTTTTTTAATACATTTTTCCAAAAAAGCTGATTCCAGCGAGATCATGACAACCAGACATCCTCGCCAGGAATTTTGTTATGTCCTCAAAGGGCATTTTTCTGTCCAGTTAAATGATAAAACCTTTGAGATAAAAGAATCCGACAGCTTTTATTTTAATTCCAACCAAAAACATTTGTTTAAAAATATCAGCAACGAAGAGGCTCAATTACTCTGGGTTGTTAATCATAATAATTCATAATAAATACCAGAAAACTTAAAAATATTTAAAATAAAAAAACAAAGATTATGGCACAATTAAGCAACACAAAAGAAGCAACAGGACAGGTTAAAACCCTTCCGTCGGTTAACGAAATATTGGAGCAGCATCGTTATTCCGATGAGATTATCTCAAATATCAAAAATGAAGAATTACTTCCTTATGGGTTGTTAAACCGTTTGCATAAAAACTATCCAAAGTATTCAGGTATTCTTCATGATTCCAAAGTGCTCTTTGGCCCGGATACAAAACCCAGGTATTCAGGTTTAAAAGGGTTTCGAGAGATTGTTAATATTTTAAAAGAAAATGGTATTGATATTGGGTATATGCGCGAGCGTGAGCTTTTTATTAAGATTTATCGCTTTATGGCAACCCGTCATGTGTTAAATTCTATCGATTGGCTCAATTTTGATAAAGACTCATTATTCCAGTTAGTATTTCCACAACCCGAGATGGTAGATACTGAGTTTCGAAAAGAATTTTTTAAACTCGATGAGGAGGATAAAGAAGCTCAGGAGGCGCTGATCCAGGATTATATTCATAAGACAAACCCCCACGATGGCAAACAGTTGTTAAATAAACCATGGTTCGAAAATGAAGATGGTGATTTAGTAATATTGGAGGGTAGTCAGCATAAGTATCCACAATGCCAACTACTTTTTGATAAGACCACCCAAAGCTGCTTTGCTTTCTGTACTTATTGTTTTCGACATGCACAGGTGCGTGGGGATGAGGATATGTTTATTCAGGAAGATGTTCAACCGGTGGTTGAATATCTAAGAAAACATAAAGAGGTTACTGACTTGCTCATTACCGGAGGCGATGGAGCATATATGCCTTTTGAAAGACTTGAACAATATATTCTTCCTTTTATTGAAGATCCTGAGTTAGCTCATATTAAAACACTAAGGATAGGATCACGCGTGCTTTCTTATGAACCCGAAAGGCTTTTAAAAGACAGCTACAATAATTATCTTAATTTATTTAAAAAATTAATTGATAATGGTATTCAGGTGGTGTTTATGTCACACTTTTCAACCCCACGCGAAGTGCTTAATCCGTTAACTATTGCAGCTATTCGCAGGCTTCGGTCTCGGGGTGTAAATGTGAAAAGCCAAAGCCCGATGATGAACCACATCAGTCTGTTTACCAACGAAAAAGGGGAGGTTGATATTGATAAATCAGCTCAAAACTGGATCGACCTGGGTAACATTTTTGCTATGGTATCTGTTGGTTTCCATTCTATCTATTGTGCAAGGCCTACTGGCGAACATCACTACTTTACTGTACCTTTGACATATATTAACAAGGTTTTTAGTAAGATTTATCGTTCATTGCCATCCATAAATCGGCCATCACGATATATTACCATGACATCTTCCGGAGGAAAAATTTCTATGCTTGGCGAAGTTGAAGTAAATGGCAAAAAAGCTTTTGCGCTTAAATTCAACGAAGCAAGGAACATGGAATGGATGGATAAAGTATTTTTAGCAAAATATGATGATAAAGAGAATACTATAGCGAATCTTCCTCCATTTGAAGGAGAAAAGCATTTCTATGAAGATGAATTGAAAGAGATTGAACGCAAGAAAGAAGAAAAGCTGCAAAAAAGAATGAATAAATAATGTCTCGTATAAAATAGATATAAAAACAGTTTGCTCAATTATGATTAATAAGATAATTAAAACACCTGCTGAAGCCGTTGCCGAAGTATTTGATGGCGCGGTTATTATGATCAGTGGATTTGGTGAGGCAGGAAGCCCTATTGAATTAATCCACGCATTAATAGGCCAGGGGGCCAAAGACCTTACCATTGTTAGCAATAATACAGGGAGTGGACATGTAGGCCTTGCTTCTTTAATTGAACATCGAAGAGTAAAAAAGATGATTTGTTCTTTTCCACGAACAGCAAATTCTACTGTTTTTCCTGAACTTTATACCAAAGGAGAAATAGAGCTTGAATTGGTGCCTCAGGGCACTTTAGCCGAACGTATCCGTGCTGGTGGAGCAGGCATCCCTGCATTTTATACACCCACATCTGTTGATACTCCGTTAGCCGAAGGGAAGGAATCTCGTATTTTTAATAACAAAGAATATGTGATGGAATACGGGATTAAGGCCGATTTTTCTTTTGTAAAATGCCAGGCTGCCGATCGTTATGGAAACCTGGTATATAACAAAACAGCACGTAATTTTGGGCCTGTTATGTGTACAGCAGCACAAAAAACAATTGTTCAGGCTAGAAAAATTGTTGAGTTGGGGGAGCTGGACCCCGAATGCGTAGTTACTCCCGGAATATTTGTTCAAAAAGTGGTTGAGGTGAGTAACCCTGCAGATGAATCGAAACTTGTAGCTGAAAATAGGAGGTACCCATGGTAGAACAAGAGATGATTAAAGGTTGGGATAAAAATGAAATGGCTCAAAAAACCGCATTAGATATTTGCGATGGGGCTTATGTAAATCTTGGCATAGGAATGCCCGAGCTGGTTGCCGGCTTTGTCCCCGAAGGACGAGAAGTAATTTATCATACCGAAAATGGTTTGTTGGGAATGGGGCCATCTCCAGAGCCAGGCAAAGAAGACCCCGAGTTAATAAATGCTGGTAAAAAGAATGTTACCGCCATTAAAGGTGCTTGTTATTTCCATCATGCCGACAGTTTTACTATGATCAGAGGACAACACCTTGATGTTTGTGTGCTGGGAGCATTACAGGTTTCTGGACAGGGCGACCTGGCAAACTGGTCTACCGGAGCTAAAGATGCTATTCCTGCGGTTGGCGGGGCAATGGATTTGGTAGCTGGAGTAAAAACTATTTATGTGATTACAAAGCATATCACCAAAAATGGTGATCCCAAAATTGTGGAAAAATGTACCTACCCGCTTACCGGGAAACAGGTTGTTGACCGTATTTATACCAACTATGCCATTATTGATGTAACGGAGAAAGGTTTGTTTGTAAAAGAAATGGCCCCCGGAGTTGACTTTGATTTTCTTCAAAAACATACCGGAGCAAAATTAAACAGGTATTAATATTAAATTTTTTATTATGAATCATTCATCAAACCATAAAAAATGTAGTAAAGATTTATATCAACAGGCGTGTAAAATAATTCCTGGTGGAGTTAGCCGTAATACGGTTTTTCATAAGCCATACCCACATTATGCCGGTTCGGCAAAAGGTTGCTATGTAACCGACCTGGATGGAGTACAACGCATTGATTTTGCCAACAATATGGCATCGTTAATTCATGGACATGCCCACCCGGCTATTGTTGAGGGAGTTACCCGGCAAATCCAAAACGGAACTGCCTATACGCTGGCTACCGAAGCAGAAGTCCGGTTAGCACAGTTGCTGTGCGACCGAACACCTACTTTTGAGAAAATCAGATTTACTAACTCGGGTACCGAAGCTGTAATGGCTATGATTAAAGCTTCCAGAGCTTTTACCGGAAAACCTAAAATCGCTAAAGCCGAAGGTGCATACCACGGAACCTACGATTTTGCTGAAATTAGCCAAACAGCCAGCCCTGATGAGTGGGGCGATATTGATAAACCCAACAGCGTGCCCCTGGCAAAAGGGACTCCTCAAGGCGTTTTAAACGATGTGATTATTTTCCCTTTTAATGATATCGAAAGAACATTGGCCATATTGGATCAACATGCCGGCCAAATTGCTTGTGTATTAATCGACCCTGTACCACACAGAGTAGGGATGGTGCCCGCAGAAAAGGCATTTATTGAAGCAATATACCAATGGACACGGAAGAATAATGCACTCATGGTTTTCGATGAGGTGATAACCTATCGAGTGACTTATTCCGGCACACAAGAAAATTATCCAGTGAAGCCAGACTTAACCGCCCTTGGAAAAATTATTGGAGGTGGTTTTCCCGTTGGTGCTTTTACCGGGCGTGCAGATATTATGAAAGTTTTAGATCCCAGTGAGAAGAAACTGTTATTCCCCCATTCGGGAACATTCTCGGCAAATCCTGTTACTATGACTGCAGGGCGAATTGCAATGGAGTTGTTTGATAAAGAGGCGGTAGATAAAATAAACACGCTTACCCAACAAGCCATAAAACAGATTCAGGAAGCTATAAAAATAGCCGATGTGCCGGTTTCTATTACTGGTGCAGGCTCCATGTTTAGAGTTCATCTTAAAGCAACTCCTCCCAATTCATATCGAGAAGCATACCAGGCCAGGGAGGTGAAAGCTTTATTAAATGAAATGCTCGATTATCTATTTTATGAGGAAAAGCTTATGATGATTAATACCCTGGCTTGCATGTTCTCAACAGTATTAACACAAAAAGAGATAGATATTCTTTCCAATGCATTTTTAAATATGTTTAAAAAATATAAACCACAAATAGAAAAAATTCAATAAATTTTATGACAGAAGTATATATATGTGATGCTATACGAACACCCGTAGGAAAATATGGAGGTTCATTATCAGAAGTCCGTCCGGATGATTTAGCAACCCTTGTTTTAAAAGAAATTAAGGATAGAAACCCCCGCATAAACTGGAATGAGCTCGATGATGTAATCATGGGTTGTACTAACCAGGCCGGAGAAGATAACCGGAACATCGCCCGTATGGCACTTCTTATGGCCGGATTCTCTCATACGATTTCGGGAGCAACAATTAATCGATTATGTGCTTCGGGGATGGAAGCAATAGGTATTGCAGCACGGACGATAAGAGCCGGCGAAGCTGAATTTATTATTGCCGGAGGGGTAGAAAGTATGTCTCGTGCACCATTTGTGATGGGTAAAGCTACAAAAGCTTTTTCAAGAAATACCGAGGTTTATGATACTACCATCGGCTGGCGCTTTCCTAATCCAAAACTGGATAAGCTTTATGGCACAGATTCCATGATACAAACCGCCGAAAATGTTGCTACTGATTTTAACATTAGTCGCGAAGATCAGGATGTTTTTGCTTTACGAAGCCAGGAAAAAGCCCATAAAGCACAAAGCGAAGGGTTACTGGCCGAAGAGATTGTCCCTGTAACAATACCTCAGCGTAAAGGCGATCCAATAGTTGTGGATACCGACGAACATCCACGAAACACTTCACTGGAAAAACTGGCAAGCCTAAAACCCATTGTGAGTCCCGAAGGGACGGTAACCGCAGGAAATGCATCAGGGGTAAACGATGGTGCTGCCGCTTTAATAATTGCTTCTGAAGCTGCCGTTAAAAAATATAATCTGAAACCCAAAATAAAAATTTTGGGAATGACTGCTGCCGGTGTTGAACCAAGAATTATGGGTATGGGGCCCGTATCGGCTACCCAAAAATTGCTTAAACGATTGAATTTGTCACTCGATGAAATGGAGCTGATTGAATTGAATGAAGCTTTCGCTTCACAATCATTGGCATGTATGCGTGAGCTGGGAATGAAAGATGATGATCCTAGAGTTAATCCATTGGGTGGTGCTATTGCTTTGGGACATCCGCTGGGAATGAGTGGTGCCCGCCTGGTAACCACAGCTTATTACCAAATGATGCGTACCGGAGCGAAAAAAGCATTGTGTACCATGTGTATTGGTGTAGGACAGGGAACGGCTATGGTGCTCGAAAAAATGTAAGGAATATTAATATTTTTTAGTTATGGAATGATTGCAATTCATTTAGTGACTTTCTGTTTTATCACTAATTGTGAAATTTTTTTTGTGTTTTTTAACTGTTTACTGCCGTTCTTGTCTGTATGCTTTTTCTTTTTATTTACTAAAAAATAAACTTGTTAAGATTTGTTCAATCGGTATATTCAATTTGTTAAATTAGCCTTCTATTTATTTTTTATATTTTTGTCGTCTGATAAAATGATAAAATGATCTTACATCAAAATATCCATAACCTGAAAATTAAAAATCCGGTGTTAACCATTGGTGTTTTCGATGGTGTTCATCAAGGCCATTTGAGTATATTGAATAAATTAAAACAGGTAGCTAAAGCAAAAAACGGTGAAGCCGTTATTCTAACCCTGTGGCCGCATCCACGGATTGTTTTAAATAAAGATGTTCGTTCACTTCGACTATTAAATACTATAGACGAAAAGAAATTTTTGCTGGCCCAAGCCAAAATTGATCATTTGATTATTGTCCCTTTTACAAAAGAATTTGCCAACCTTACGGCTTGCGAATTTATTGAGCAATATCTGGTTGAAAAAATTGGGGTAAAACATTTGGTTGTGGGTTACAACCACCAATTTGGTAAAGACCGCAAAGCTGGCTATGACTTTTTAAAGGAGTGTGCACAAAAATATGGATTTGAGATTGAAAAGCTGGATGCTAAGTTGGTAGATAATGATAGTGTTAGCTCTACAAAAATAAGAGAATTCCTTAGTTCAGGACATTTGGATTATGCCAACAAATATTTAGGTTACGAGTATTTTATTACCGGAAATGTTGTTGAAGGGAATCAGGTCGGACGTAAAATAGGTTTCCCTACGGCGAATATTAAAGTTCCTGAACCTTATAAACAGATTCCGCGCGATGGAGTATATGCTGTAAGGATAAAGCTAAACGGGGACTCATTTCACGGAATGCTGAATATTGGTACCCGTCCAACGGTTTCTCCTATGGTGAAAGATAAAAATATCGAGGTTCATATTTTCGATTTTAATCAAAAAATTTATCATCAAAAAATTACTGTTTCCTTTGTGCAGAGAATTCGTGATGAAAAAAAATTTAATGGCCTTGATGCGTTGGAAGCGCAGCTGCAAAAAGATAAAAAAGAAGTGCTTAAGATATTTTATCACACCTAGATGAACAAAAAAGAACTTTAACCGTATAGTTTTTAATGATGTGCAAAAAAAATTGTAATTTTGCCATCCTTAAAAAGAATTAATTATAAATAATTTATTATGGATATTGAAGGAACAATGGTAGAAAGCCTTCCTTATAAAGTTAAAGATTTAGGTTTAGCCGAATTTGGAAGAAAAGAAATTGAAATAGCCGAAAAAGAGATGCCCGGCTTAATGTCGCTGCGCGAAAAGTATGGTAAAGAAAAACCCTTAAAAGGTGCACGCATTACCGGTTCGTTACATATGACGGTTCAAACAGCGGTGCTTATTGAAACATTGGTAGAATTAGGAGCAGATGTGCGTTGGGCAAGTTGTAATATTTTTTCAACGCAGGATCACGCTGCTGCTGCCATTGCAAAAAAAGGAGTTCCTGTTTTTGCATGGAAAGGTGAAACATTGGAAGAGTACTGGTGGTGTACGAATCAGGCATTAACTTTTCCCGAAGGAAAAGGCCCGCACTTAATTGTTGATGACGGTGGCGATGCAACCTTGATGGTACACAAAGGATATAAAGCAGAAGAAGATCCCTCATTTTTAGATTCCAATCCATCAGCAATTGACGAAAGAGAATTATATAAAAACCTAAAAAAAACATTAGCCCAGGATAATCAAAAGTGGCATCGTATAAGCAAAGAATTAAAAGGGGTATCTGAAGAAACCACCACAGGGGTTCATCGTTTATACCAGATGATGGAACGAGGAGAACTACTTTTCCCTGCTATTAATGTAAACGACTCGGTTACTAAATCAAAATTTGACAATTTATATGGTTGTCGCGAATCGTTGGCCGATGGTATTAAGCGTGCTACTGATGTTATGTTAGCAGGAAAAGTAGTAGTAGTTTGCGGATATGGTGATGTGGGTAAAGGTTCGGCCAAATCGATGCGCTCGTACGGAGCTCGTGTAATTGTTACCGAAATTGACCCTATTTGTGCATTGCAGGCTGCAATGGAAGGTTTTGAAGTAAAAACTGTTGAAGAAGCACTGGACGAAGGTAATATTTTTGTTACCGCTACCGGAAACAGAGATGTAATCACGGCCGAACACATGTCGAAAATGAAAGACCAGGCTATTGTTTGTAACATTGGCCATTTCGATAATGAAATTCAGGTTGATCAGTTGGATAACTACCCGGGTGTAGAAAAGATAAATATCAAACCGCAGGTAGATAAGTATGTCTTCCCTGATGGACATGCCATTTTTATGTTAGCCGAAGGGCGATTGGTAAATTTAGGCTGTGCTACAGGGCACCCATCGTTTGTAATGAGTAATTCGTTTACTAACCAAACGCTGGCGCAAATTGAACTGTGGAGAAACGATTATAAAACTGATGTTTATCGATTACCTAAGCATTTAGATGAAGAGGTAGCACGGTTACATCTTGAACAAATTGGGGTAAGACTTACCCATTTAACCGATGAGCAAGCCGAGTATTTAGGTGTACCAAAGAAAGGGCCTTATAAATCGGATCATTACAGATATTAAAAATCAGCGATGAAAATACATTAAAGCCTGTTGGTAAATTACCAACAGGCTTTTTTATTTTCAGGACGGAAATCACAGGTTTTTTCGAATCAGATCAGAAATCAATCATCTTAAAGCAAAAAATGGATCACTTCATATTTCGGGTGGATAATTAAATAATTTCATTATAAATTTTATTCTATATAATTATTTATTTTGAATTTGTTTTACTGATAGAAACATGAATACATAGTATTTATACTTTCTTTTTCCTTGATGAAAAAGAAACAAAAAATCAACCGAAATGAACGAATTTTGATAATCTATCCGTTTCTTTATTTAATCAATGTATTTCAAGAATGCTTTTTGTCAGGTCTCTCTTTCTTAATCCTGTGGCCACTTGGTGATTATCAACAATTCCGCTCTCATTTCGCTTTTCCCACCTCACCTGTTATTAAATTACTTTCAAATTCTTTGGAGTTGAGCGTTGGCCTGACAACGTCTATCTT
>JAXHVS010000014.1:0-18985 GCA_034189025.1 Bacteroidota bacterium | reverse complement strand
ACGAAAAACTACATCAGATAATGTGTAATATTCACGAAGCTTGTGTTCAGCACGGAACCGAAAAAGATGGGTTTGTAAACTATGTTAAGGGAGCCAATATTGCAGGTTTCTTAAAAGTTGCCAACGCAATGTTAGATCAGGGAGTTATTTAGATTTATAAGATATAAATAGCTTTTGGCCTGTCTGCTGACAGGTAAGTTTGTAATTTATGGTTTAGGGAGCAAAGGCTCCCTTTTTTTATGTCTTTTTGGCAGTTTTTAAACAATATTATATAAAAATATGTATATATAATAATAAAAAAATATAATGGTACGTTAATTGTATTTTAAATTAGAAAAAAGAATGGAAAAATTTATTTTAAGACATAAATACGGTTTAATAATTTTAATTCCCGGTATTATTGCGGGATTTTTATATTGGAGATATATTGGATGCTTAAGTGGCACGTGTCCAATTACTTCTAACTGGCATTCAATGGTGCTATTTGGAGGTTTAATAGGATATTTTATTGGCGATACCATTGATGATAAAATAAATAAAAAGGTTAAAAAGGATAAAGAACATGAGCAAGTTTAATGATATCATAAATGACAATCGTCCTGTTTTAGTTGATTTTTATGCTGATTGGTGTCAACCTTGTAAAATGGTATCTCCTATTTTAAGCGAAGTGAAAAAATCAATGGGAGATAAGGTACGAATTATAAAAATTGATGTGGATAAAAATCCGTCTATTGCCTCTAAATATAATATTCGAGGGGTACCTACTTTGATGTTATTTAAAAATGGACAACTTAAGTTCAATCAGGCAGGAGTAATTCCAGCTGAACAAATAAAAAATTTAATATTAGCTAATCAATAAAAAAAGAATATATGAAAAAGTTATTTTTATTTATGTTAATTGCAAGTTTGGGATTTACTCAGGCTTGTCAGGGAAATGAAAAATCGTCATCAGATGATAATCAAAAAAAAGAATTGACAGAAAAAAAGGCCAATGATGATGATAAAAAAGCAACCATTACTTTAAATAAAGAAGAATTTAAACAGAAAGTAATGGATTATGAAGTCAATAAGGAGTGGAAGTTTGAAGGTGATTTACCTTGTATTGTTGATTTTTATGCGGATTGGTGCGCTCCATGTAGAGTTGCAAGTCCAATTTTAGAAGAAATTGCACAGGAGTATAAGGGTAAAATCAATGTATATAAAGTAGATATCCAAAAAGATCAGGAATTGGCTACGGTTTTTGGTGTACAAGGTATTCCTGCTTTTTTATTTTGTCCAAAAGATGGCCAGCCACAAATGAGTTCAGGAATTGGACGAACAAACGAAGAAACAAAATCGATGTTTAAACAAGCTGTAGAAGAAATCTTGTTAAAATAATTTACACTATCAATATTTTGTAATGGTTATAGCGGAAAGGTGTCTGCAAACGACACCTTTTTATTTTTTGGGCAATGAAAAGAGAAATTCAACACCACTACCTTGTTTATTTTTTACCGTAATTTCTCCTTTATGAAGTGATACAGCATTTTTAACAATGGCTAATCCTAATCCTGTTCCGCCTAATTTTCTTGAACGTCCGGAATCAATACGATAAAATCTTTCAAATATTCGTGATAAATGTTTATCGGGTATTCCTATACCATTATCGGAAAAGGAGAAATAATAATAATTTTTATCCTGATTATAAACTTTTATTTCTATTGTTGAATTTTTTCCAGCATAATTTAATGAATTTCCCATCAGGTTTCTAAAAATTGATAATATTAAAGATTCGTTTCCATAAACAGTTATTGTAGGATCAACATTAATCTCAACTTTCATTTCATTTTCTTTAATAAGGCTGTAATGCTCATCAACCATCTCTTCAAGCAAATGGTTAATATTAATGGAATTAAATGCAAAATAATTACCTGCTTCTTCAATTTTATTTAAGATAGTAATGTCATTGATTAAATCTGTTAGTCTGGTAACCTGAGCATTTGCTCTTTTAATAAAATATTTTTGTGTTTCGGTATCAATATCAGGGTCAGAGATAATCGTTTCAAGGAAACCTTGTATTGATGTTATCGGCGTTTTTAGCTCGTGTGCAATATTGGAAGTCATTTGTTGTTTTATGCGCTTATTTTTTTCCAGTTTTGTAATATCTGTTATGATAATCTCAAAACTTTTATCATGAAAGATAATACATTGCACTTTAAAATATTTTCCGCTTTTGTTGATTAAATGCTCTATTCTTGGCAGGTTGCCTTGTTTAGGATTTTTGTCTTTTTCAATTTGTTGAGTGATAAAATCTGCTACAGGATTAAACTCTTCAGTGGAAAAAATATCTTCGGCTGATGTTATTAAATCGTTAGAAATTAGGTTTAAATATTTAATAAAATGGCTGTTGGTTAAGGTTTTTTTCTTTTGATTTGAGAAAAAAGCTACACCTTCGTTTAAAACATACAAGTGATTAAAGAGCTTCTCTTTTTCAATCGCTAATGAGTTTTTAGTACTAACCAACTGTTTGTAGATCGTAAAAATTTCATTACTAATAATTCCTAATTCGTCATCAGGAAATTGATAGTTTTCTTCTAACAAAGGTTCATCTTTTCTTACTCTGATAACAAAATCTTTTAAACGGGTAATTGATTCACCTAACTTACGGGTTAAGATATTAATAATAAACCAGGTAATTAAAAATATTAAGGCAATAAATAGCAGAAACAGATGTTCGGCTTGTAAAAAGGTTTTTATTTCAATATTGTAAATAGCTGCAGTGCGGATAAAATAATCATCATAAAAGTGTGTATAATAGTAGTATTCTTGCCCTGTTGTTGACGATTTGCGAATACTTGTCCCAAAATTATTTTGTAAAGCTCCTTGTACTTCGGGACGATTAATATGATTTTCCATCTGTTTAACATCCGTAACAAAATTATCATAAAATACACTCCCATTTTTATCAATAATGGTAATACGTAAATCGGGCTGAGGTGTTATTTTAAGTAAGGAATCTATTTTTTGTAATTTTGAGGAATACAAATTGTTGCTTTCAATATACTTATGAATAATCTCCGTAATCATCTCCAGATTACTATTCAGCTGATCAACTCGGTATTTTTTTTCTCTTAAATATTGAAATACTAAGATAATAATTGTGAAACTTAAAAATATAGAGAAGAAGTAGATAAATAAGCGTCTTTGGAATGAAAATCTTCTAAGCATAAATGAGGATGTTTTATGAAGATAAAATTAATAAAATATTCAGGATTGATGAATTTGTTTTTGTAAGGCAGATCAAATTTAATAATTATTTAATATTGCAAACATCCATATTTTCGCAAATATGATTTGCAAAGCCTATTCCTGCTTCGGCTTTTTGATCAAAAGCAAGATGTACTCCTTTTTCTTTCAATTCTTGCAACTCATCCAGATATTTGGCTGTAGCTGCAATCATCCCCTGGTAATGAATAGCTTTTAAACGTTCTAAGGCATATAAATTTGATTTATGATCCATACAAAGAGCAACAATTTTTACCTGATTCCGCTTAACCTTTTCATCGGGAATATTTTGCCAAAATTCACTATCGGTTGCATCATCCTGTATAATATTTCTTCCCTCTTCATTGTTTGTTTTTACAACATTTTCATCGTAGTCAAGCCCAAGGACTGTTTTTCCATATTTATCTTTTAAATGGTCGTAAGTCGACCTTCCAATTCGTCCCATTCCGAAAATTAGTATTTCCGCATCACCAATATCGTATGTTTTGTCATACTTTAATCGTTGTGAAGTTTCAAATACCGTTAAATATGTTTTTATGGTGGAGTAAATTTTTTGTGCATTAAGATTTAACGGGGATGAAATAACAAATGAAATGGAAAGGCTTAAAGCCATAATAATAAGCCAGTCGTTTGATAACCATCCACTGGCTACTGCCAGTGATGATATAATAAGGCCAAATTCACTGAAATTGGCCAGGCTTAATGAGGTAAACAGTGCTGTACGGGCTCTTAATCTGAATCTGGTAAATATTAGGAAATATAAAATAACTTTAAAATTAATAGTTAAAGCAATTACGAGTGAAGTTATTACCATTAGAGTAGTAGGAGTGCCTGATAATCCAATGGATAAGAAAAAGCCGATTAAGAACATATCTTTAAATCCCATCAGGGTGTCGGCCATATCTTTTGCTTTTTTGTGGTTTGCAATGAGCATACCGGCAACTAATGCTCCTAAATCAGCTTTTATTCCGGTTAAATGGAATAATTCGGCTCCCACCACAAAAGCAAGAAAAAGGCCAAATAAAATAAGTAACTCACCATGTCCCACATGGTCTAATATTTTTAGTAAAACAGGGCGTAAAATCAGTAATATTACTGGTAGGCCAAGAGCATATATGTTGGGTAATTCGCCCGTTTCAATAATCATAAAACCTACTGCAAACAAGTCTTGAATAATTAATACGCCAACAGCCATAACTCCATAAAAAGAAGTAAGTTCGCCTTTCTCTTCCAATACTTTTACGGCAAAAACAGTACTTGAAAAGCTGAAAGCAAAAGCAAGTAATAAGCTTGTTTTTAGGTTAAAAGGATTAAAATAGCCAATAGGTGTAAAACTTAATAGATAGAATATAGAGGTGATAATGATGATGAAAATAAGCATTTGGATAGTGGTTCCAGCCCAAATCTCTTTTTTGGCTAAGTTTTTGATTTTAAGTTTTAGTCCAATGGTAAAAAGCAAAAGCATAATACCTAAATCGGATATCTTATCAATTACATCACCCGACTCTGCCCCCAGATAATTTAATATAAATCCGGCAATTAAATATCCAACTAAAGGGGGTAGCTTAATAAGTCGTGCACCAAATCCTGCTAAAAATGCAATGGCTAACCAAAGAGCTTCCATGAAATTTTTTATTTGTTACTATTAAGTATTTTTTTTAGGTCTGTTTCAGAAACTTCTAACAGTCCCGAAGCGGGCAATCTTTTGGTCATTTCTTTCCAGTTAGGTTCTTTTGAGAAAATTTCTTTGAAAATGGGTAAAGCTTTATCCAATCGGTTATTGTTTGCCAGGGCAATGGCTTTCCAGTATTTCATTTCCATATTTTCAGGAAACATTTTTTCAGCAGCCGAATACTCTTCCAGGGCTTTTGCCATATCTCCATGCTCAACAGCTAAATCACCATTATTCATGTGCTCGTAAGCCTGGTGAACTTTTAATAATCGTTCAAGTTCAATCAAAGGATTTTCATGGTCGTCTACGCGTAAGTTAATCTTTTTATCCAACCATTCATGTTCTACTTTTTCGGTGTTAAAAACCAATAAAACGGCCGATTGCTTTCCTCGGATGTCACCACCGGCAGCTTGTGCAGCTTTAAGTGTTTGTACTACCCGCTCTGCTAATGGCAGGTTTTTATTTGCTTCAAATGCATTTGCCATGGCAGGAACTACCTTATCATTTAACATCATATTTGCTTGCACAGAGAAATTGCTCCCATTAATATGGCCCGCAGATTCAACACATTTATCTCCGGTAAATGTTGCAATATTCCCGTTAACATCTAAAAAGGCAATTTGTCTGAATTCTTTACCTTCATCTTTGGCAGTTAACATGTCAAGAGCCTCCATGGCGGTTTTGCCTTCTTCCATTAATTTTAAACCATCAGGCCCGTAAGCAGGATTTACAAACGATTGCGTAGCAACTACACCAACTCCTGATTTACCCCACGATACAATTGAACCCACAGAAAACCAGTGGCTTTGTACACCAACAGCCATTTCTCCTGCATCCATGTCAATGGCGACAATAGAAAATGTGTGGGCAAAAGGTTCGTTTTTTTTATATTGTTGCCCTTTTGTTTTATAAAAGAAAAAAATTAAAAGAATTACGAGCGGAATAAATAGTTGTTTTTTCATTTTTAGATATTTTTAAGATATAAAAATTTTTTAATAGGTGGTAGTCATATCTTCATCTACACAAATAATAAAATCGGCTTTGCCAATATTTTCTTCTTCTAAATTATTAACATTTGATTGCAAAACAGTTGAAATGGTGATATATCTAACTTCAGTCAATAGTTTTTTCAAATACCACAAAATTCCTTCGTAATTATCGGTGTGGTAAGTGCCATGAAAATGAATAAATTTTTTTTCAGGATTAAAATGTTGTGCTATAAAATATGCCATGGTGGCATCTTTTATGGCTTGTGCTTTGGGAAGGTTCTCTCCACCATGTCCTCCCATCATTTGTAACATATTTTTGTAACCGGGTAATTCAGGGTCGTATTCAATGGGAAGTGGAGCTATCCAGCTTTTTTCTTTTTCTGAGAGCGAGTCTAATACCTCAAATCCCTTTTTAAAAACCATATTGGCATAACGGCGGGGAATATTGGTAGCAATAAAAGGTTGATTTTTTTCTTTAGCTAAATTTACCAATGGCGCATAATCCGTTTTATAATTGGGCCATAACCGGGCCAGTGAATCTAACCCTTTATAATCGATACTATCTTGTAAATAAAGATTTAGGGCTTGTTGGTTGTCTGCCTCAAACATTTCGGCGCCAAATGTAAGTTGATTCTCCAGGAGTAAATCAAAACTTACTTCGTATTGTAGCCAATGGGCAATGGGATTATTATGTAACTCGCCAAATAAAATAATATCAGCATCTTGAAGTGCAGCTAGCATATTTTCATAGGAAACTTTTTCGCCTTGGGCATTATAAAGCTGGTAGGCACGTTTGTGCTGTGCGTTCACAAATGATATGTTAAGGAGTAGGATTAAAGTAAATAAAATAGTTTTCATATTTATTTTTTTTTAACGGTTAAATTTACTAAAAATAATATGGATTAGTATAGTAAACCAAAAAAGGAGTGTAAGGTTTAACCTTTTATAGGGAAGGAGAATATTTATGGAATAATTTTTATCGCCGATGATTTAAAAGATACCCACACTTCTTTATTTTCTTTGAATTGATATTTTATCAATGATTCTTCAGTGATAACCACTGAAAGCTCAATCCCAATATCAACAATTAGTTCATAGTTCGTAAGGTAAGCAATAACTTGTTTTATTGTACCTTTAAAATTATTTACAGCGCTTGATTCTATTTTATCGTTCGAAAGAATTATTTCTTCCCCGCAAATAATTATTTTCCCGTTTTTAAGCTGGCCTTTGTTCGATACTTTTATTTCAAGAGTATTGTTGATCTTTGCCGTATTTTGGTTCAAAAATTCTGCCCCAAAGAAATTTTTTATACCTGTAAAGTTGGCCACAAATTCGTTGGCCGGTTTTTGAAAAACTTCTTTTGTGTTTCCTTTTTGTATAATTTCTCCTTCTTGCATTACGGCGACTTTGTTTGATAAGGCTATGGCTTCTTCATAATCGTGGGTAACATGTAATATAGTGGTTCCTTTTTGATTAATTGTCCGGAGTAAATTTCGCAAATCACCTTTTAATTGCACATCGAGCGATGCCAATGGCTCATCCAATAATAAACATTGTGGCTTGGTAACCAGCATCCGTGCAAGGGCAACCCGTTGCATCTCTCCACCAGACAGATTTTGAGTGCCACGGTTTAAAAGATGAGTAATGCCTGTTAATTCAGCATATTCCTGTACAAGCAATTTCCTTTTCTTTGAACTTAATTTTTTGTGTTTTAAAGGATATTCAATATTTTGTTTTACGGTAAGATGTGGAAAAACAGAATAGTCCTGGAAAACAATCCCAACTTCACGCTTTTGGATTTTTTCGTGGGTGATATCTCTATGATTCAGGATTACTTTCCCGTCATTTGGTTTTATAAGGCCGGCAATTATTTCTAGTAAAACTGTTTTGCCAACACCAGACTTTCCTAAAAGAATATAATAATCGCCTCTTTCAAGCTCAAGATTTATATTGCTAAGCTGAAAATCACCTAACTTTACCGATATATTTTTTATTTCAAGCATTTTCTGTTTTTTTCTTTGTAGCCAGCATTCTTAATAAAACAAAAAACACCAGGCAAACTACAATAAACACTACCGAAACCGGCCGTGCATATTTTAACCCAAAGGCACCAAACCGTTCGTAAATTAAAACCGGCGTAATCATTGGGTGATATGCCACGATAACTACTGCGCCAAATTCGCTGAGCCCGCGTGCGAACATCATAATTAATCCTGAAAGGATATTTCTCCATGCCAGAGGTAACGAAATAGTAAAAAACACTCTTACTGGCGAAGCTCCGAGATTTAATGCTGTTTTTTCAAGTTTTACCGGAACATTCTCAAACCCATCGCGAGCGGCATTAATTAAAAACGGGATACTTACAAAAGCCATGGCAAGAGCAATTCCCGAAGGGTGTCCCACAAAGTTAAGCCCTAAAGAAGAACCAATTTGTCCTAAAACCGAATCACGCGAAATAAATCCTAAGATAGCAATCCCTGCAGCTGAGTGAGGAATTACGATAGGTAAATCGACGATGCCATTAATTATTTTTTTAAATCTGAAGTTTGAACGTGCTAAAAAATAGGAGAGCGGAATAGCTCCTATGGCAAAAAACATGGTCGCCAAAAAAGAAACTCTTAGGGTTAACCATATACTGTCAACAACTTCCGGGTCTTTCGAAGTTTCGAAAAATTGCACCGGTGTAGTGGCTAAAAACATACCCAACAGCGGTGCAACGATAAAAAGTAAAACAACTCCGCCAAGAAATATAAAAAAAACGGGTGTTTTTTGTTGATTCATTTATTCGTGTTTAAAAAATTCAGGTGTAACGGTAATCATGGTATAAAAAAACTGCTGTATCCCATCAGGTTTAACATCTTTCATTCTCTCCAATGTTTTGCTGCCAAACAGCAATCCATAACCCAGTTGCAAATTTACGTTTTTATTTATATTCCAGTTGCCGGTTAAGTCAAATTCGTTGGCAAGGAATTTATCCTGAACTTCATTATCGTATACATAATTATTGGTAAGGCTAAAATAGTGGTAATCAATAGATATATTTAATTTTTGGTTATACATAATTTTTGCTTTAAGGTATCCATCAAAAAGCCCTGCTTTTTTAGTGGTTGTTGGGATGCTGAAATAATCCATCATTCCGTTAAATCCATGCCTTGCACCATATAAAATATCAAAAGCATAATCTTTTGTATTCGAGTCGTCGCTCAGGTCATTCCCCGATTTATATTCAACACCTCCGGTAAAATTAAATTTCGAGGCCACTTTATGCATATATTTACCACTAAAATAATATGCACTTACGTCTTGCCCTATATTGGTTTTTCCGGCCTGGTAAAACCCTCGTAGCTGCAAATCTTGTTTTGATTTTTGATATTTAAAGATAAGCCCTGTTGTAAATCTGTAGTAGTCGGTATTGGTTGTTCCTTCTTTTTGGTATCCATCGGTAATAGTAAGGTTGGCAATGGATGTGTGTTCAAAGGATTTTTCGTACCAGATAAGATTTAAAAATTTGTAATTTTTAATGTTTTCCGAATAATCAATACCAGATGTTGAAACTTTAGCCTGGTTAAACGCGGTAAACATTTTAAATTGGGCAGCGTTGTTGACAAAATCCAGCATAACACCATCATGGGAGCTACTAACCTGATTCCAGTTAGCTTTTGAAAAAAGCCTTTTGTCATCAATATCAAAAGCTTGCCGGCCAGCTGTTACTGCCCATTTTTCATTTAATTGTAACTGAAAATAGGCTTCGAAAATACTTAAACCCGGTTCATCGTTTTTTAATGCACTTTCACCCCAGATTCTATAATCCTGAACCGAAATTTTTGAAGTGATATTTTGATAAGTATGGTTTAAGTTTAACCTTGTTCTCTGTGTAATAAAAGCAGCCGGATTGGTTTCTGCTGTTTTAAACGTTTTGTATCCATCCCTGAGTTCAAAACGTGGACGGTATTCTGCGTTAATCGAAAATTGAGAATATGAGGTAATACTTAAAAATAAAAAAGCTATTCCTAAAATATGTTTTTTCATGTTGTATTATCGTTTATTGTTTGGCAAATTCTTTTAACGTCTCCGGGATATTTTCATAAGTATCTGATTTAGTTTTGATGAGTGGTTGCCCGTTTTGTTCCATGATTTTAGCTCCGGTTTCAGAAAATATAAACTCAATAAATTTTAATGCTAAATCTTTATTCGGTGCTTCATTTAACATGGTAATTCCATATATCATGGGTTCTCCGATAACGGTTATCGTTGTTCCGGGTTCTTTTCCGGTAATTTCAGTACTTGCATTTTTATAATAGTCTGCCAAATCAGGATTTTTCAGATTTATTGAATCGGGAAGTATTACATAATTTAATTCGTGTTGTTGCGCTACCGAGCGATATAAAAAAATGTAATCGATGGTATTTGATTCGAGCAGAGCCAATAAATCTACTTCTTTTGGCCGGATGTATTCGTTGTCTTTGGCTAACATTTTTTCTGATAACCCTGGAATGTTATAATAATCCTCAGCAAGCTGGGTGGTAAGGATAGCACGATATCCACAAGGGTCGGAGTGAGGGTCTGAGCGGCCGAAAAAAACATCATCGCGCATTAAAATCTGATGCCAGTTTTGGGCATTGATTTCTTCAGCATATTTCGATTTATCGTGATAAACAATGGCCATTTCATTACCGGCAAACCGGATGTTCCAATCGGTAAATTCAGGAATAAGCATATTGTCAATGACTTTGTAGTCGGCCGATGCCATAATGTCGCAGGGTTTATTTAAATCAGTTATTTTTCTTGCACATTTTACACTCCCTGCCGATTCGAGAAATATTTCCACTCCCGGGTTTTCTTTCTCAAATTTTTCTTTCATTTGTTTAAAAGGGACTGACAAGCTACCTGCATGAAAAATGATAAGTTCATTATTTTTTTTGTCTGAATTGCAACTGAAAAGAAATAAGGTGGTTGCTAAAACTACAAGTAGTTTTTTAGGATTAAATTTTTTCATTTTCTCAATGTTTTATAGTTAAGTTTTGGATATGTAAAATTAAACATATCGAAATAAAAACCTAACTTTTTTCTGAATATTTAAGATTCAGCTTGATATTATTTTTGTAGTAAAATATTGTTATGGGCTGTTTACCAGGTAATAGTATGGTTAAATTTAAAAAGTATTAACCTTTAATGAAATCATGTTATTTTTTGGAGCTTTTCTTTTCTAGTTCTTTAATTTTAACGTTTGCTAATTCCAGTTGTCTTTTTAATTCATTATTTTCATCCTGTAATTTAATGATTTGTTGCTCCGAATCCTCGGTTCTGCGTGATGATTCTTCCTGGGTAGCTTGCAACTCTTCCATATTTTGTCGCATTTCTTCTTCCTGGGCAGCCATTTCTTCTGCTTGCTGCTGGGTTTTCTGCAAAAGTTCGCTGGTACGCTTATTAGTCTCTGCCATATTTAACGAACTGGCAATACTTAGCGATGCTTGTTCAAGAAATTCTATTTGGTAGTCTTCGTATTTGTTAAAAGATGCAATTTCAATAACACCCAATACTTCTTCTTCCAGTTTCATCGGGATAAGAATTAAGCTCCTGGGATTTGAGCCTCCCAAACCGCTGGTAATGCGAATATAGTTATCAGGAATTTCGGTTAAATGGATACGTTTTTTTTCTATTGCACAATTCCCAACCAATCCTTCTCCTATTTCAAATGATTTCTTGATGTATTTTCGCCGGTTAAAGGCATAAAAAGCTTTAAGATCTAATGTAATATTTTTGGGGTCTTCGTTATTACGAATAAAAATGCCGCCCTGGTTTGCATTGATATAATTAACTAAAAAGCTAATGATCTGATAAGAAAGTTCTTCCACTTCATTTTGTTTACGCAGGATTTCATTTAATTTTGCTAGCCCCTCATTAGCCCACGAACGTTTTTCTTCTTCAATGCGTTTTTCTTTTTGTATTTTTTGGGCTTCTTTCAACTTTTCCGTCATCTCTGTTAGGGCAATTCGTAAATGGTCAGATTCACTGAGTAATTTTATTTCATGATCGAGATTACCTTCTCCAACCTGACGGGCATATTCAGCCGTTTCTTTTAAATTGATTATCATTTCATTTAAGGCAATATTCATCTGCCCCGTTTCATCATTACTTAATTTGAATTTTTCTTCGATTTGTACATTCAAATCTCCTTTAACTAATTTTTTCAATGTATCTGTTGTTATTTTTATAGGTTTTTGAACATATTTTTTAAAAATTAAATTTCCTATTAATAAAGCCAGATAACCAATGGGAATATAAAAGTAAATGTATTTGATTCCGAAATGTCCGATACCAAATGAAGCAATTCCTACAAGTAAATTAGTGATTAATATTGCAAAAGCTGTTTTGTAAATAATAGTATTTCGGTATTTATACCAGTATATAAAGTAAGATAATGGTATAATACCAAATAACATGATAAGTATAAAAACCAAAAAAGGACTCATAATAGCTAAATTTTTCTCAGCTCTAAAATATAAAAAAACGAAGTAAAAGGAAAATATTTCAGTATCTTTGAGCTGTGATACAGAATAAAAAAGTAATATTACCCTTTCTGCTGCTGGCGTGGACAATTATTTTTGCGCATAACATTATTCCACATCACCATCACCATTCACATCATAATTTTAGTTGTAATCATTGTCATGCTGAACATCATCAAAATACTTTTACCGAAGAATTAAATGATCAAATATATGATTGCAATGATCATGCATGTCATTTTCATATAGAGGTCTTACGTCAGGTATCTATTGATCATGTTTTTATTGCAGCCTCAGATAATATTTTTTCCGATTTTTTACCCATTTTAAAATCTGAAAGAATTACTTTTTATCTTGAAACTCGTTACGAAACGCTCTTTTACACCAATCAGCTACGGGCACCACCTATATTTGTTTAAAATTTAACTAAACAATTTCTGGGAGTATCATTCCCGAATTTTATTTACCATAAAAATTTTATTACCAATGAAAAATATTTTTATTCTTTTATTGGCTATATCATATATAGCTATGACAAGTTGTAATCATAATACAAATAACCATAATCATTCCTATGAAAATGATACGCATGTTCATGACGAGACAGCTAAGCAATTTAAGGAACATGACCACGAATATGAAACGGGAAATATGCATGAAGAAGAAGTGGCTCATAATCACTCAGCAGTACAAAATACAGAGGAGTTGCATCAACATGAATATCGAACTCAAAAAATTGAGCTGCTGTCGTTTAATGAAACTATAAAAACCAGTGGACAAATTATTGTAGCGCCCTCAGATCAAATAGATGTTGTAGCATCAAGCGCAGGTAAAGTAATATTTGCTCAAAAACAGATCTCTGAAGGATTAAATATTGGGGCAAACGAATCATTATTTTATATTTCAGGAAAGGAATTAATCGAAAAGAATATTGAATTAAAATATCAGCAATCACTGGTTAATTTCGAAAAGTTAAAATCTGATTTTGAAAGAGCACAGAAGCTTTTGGCCGATCAAATTATCTCTGAAAAAGAATTTTTGCAGATAAAAGCAGAATATGAAAATTCGAAAGCAGAATATGAAATTATTTCCAATCAATTTAGTAAAGGAAGGACTACTATAACCTCCCCGGTTGGAGGTTTTATTCATGAACTGCTGGTGACCCAGGGACAGTTTGTTGAGCCTGGACAAAAATTGGTTACGGTTATTAAGAAAGATAAGTTGAGGCTTCGAGCCGAAGTGTCACAGAAATATGCAAGTCGCATTAAGTATATCCAATCGGCTAGTTTTTCTCCCAACGGTTTGAATAAAATTTATGAAACTGAAAAGTTAAACGGAAAGATTTTGAGTTCCGGACAATCACTTAATACTTCAGGTTTTTATATTCCGGTGGTTTTTGAAATGGATTATCATCCTGAGTTATTACCCGGCTCGTATGTCCGGATATATTTAAAAGGAAAAATTTTAAAAAGTAAAGTTGTAATACCAAAATCCGCACTATTGGAAGAGCAGGGACATTATTATGTTTTTGTGGAAAAACAGCACGATGAATTTGAGAAGCGTTTGGTGGTAACAGGAGCTGAAGACGGAAATTCTGTACTGATACAATCTGGGATTGATGCAGGAGAAACCATTGTAGTAGAGGGTGTTTATCATGTAAAACTGGCCAATATGTCCAACGAGTTACCGGCTCATAATCATTCACATTAAAAAAGTAGACATTATGCTGAATAAAATTATTAGATATGCATTAGAAAACCGTTTACTGGTGATTTTTGGTGCTGTTGTTTTGTTAGTTACGGGAGGCTATATTACATCCCGAATGGAGGTTGATATTTTTCCGGAACTAACAGCTCCCACGGTTGTTGTAATGACTGAAGCTCATGGCATGGCCCCCGAAGAGGTTGAAAAATTGGTAACTTTTCCGATAGAAACATCCGTAAACGGGGCTACCAATATTCGAAGGGTTCGTTCATCATCATCTATGGGTTTTTCTATTGTGTGGGTTGAATTTGATTGGGGTACAGATATTTATAATGCACGGCAAACCGTAACCGAAAGGTTGGTAGCTGTTCGCGAAAGATTGCCAGAGCAAGCCGGCGACCCGTTTATTGCTCCTCAATCATCGTTGCTTGGAGAAATAATGATTATTGGTTTGACCTCAGAAGATAAAACGCCTATGGAGCTACGTACCATTGCCGAATGGAACATACGCCCACGATTGCTGTCTATTGGCGGTGTAGCTCAGGTTACAACTATTGGAGGTGAGTTTAAGGAGTATCAAATTCTGGTTAATCCGGAAAAAATGAAATACTATGGTGTTTCTTTTGGTGAGCTGATTAAAACAACCCAATCGATGAATGAAAATGCTACCGGCGGATTTATTGAACAATACGGCAATACGTATATGGTGCGGGGAGTAGTTCGTACAACAAATGTTGAGGAACTGAGCAATTCGGTCATTAAAATAAAAAACGGGTTTCCTGTAAAAATTTCCGATGTGGCGAAAGTGAAAACCGGAGGGTCTCCTAAAATTGGTGATGGATCCTACAATGGAGAGGATGCAGTTTTAGTTACAATCACTAAACAGCCCAATGTAAATACCATTGCCTTAACGGAGAAAATTAATGAGTCGCTGGAAGATATTCAAAAAAATCTGGGAAATAGTGTGCATTTTCATACCGATATTTTTGAACAGGCACGTTTTATTGAAACGTCCATCAATAATGTTAAAAAAGCGTTAATTGAAGGTTCGTTTTTTGTCATCATCATTCTGTTTTTGTTTTTGATGAATTACCGGACAACCCTGATTTCGCTTTTAGCTATTCCCTTGTCATTATTGGTTTCTATCCTGGTTCTTAAGGGGTTGGGGTTTACCATTAATACCATGAGTTTGGGAGGGATGGCAATAGCCATTGGTTCGCTGGTTGATGATGCGATTATTGATGTAGAGAATGTATACAAACGCTTGCGGCAAAATGTGGGATGCAAAACCGTACATCGCCAAAAACCACTTAAAGTAATTTACGAGGCTTCTACTGAAATCAGGCCTTCCATTATGAATGCTACACTTATAATTATTGTGGCTTTTATTCCTCTGTTTTTCCTTGGCGGGATGGAAGGGCGAATGTTAAAGCCTCTGGGTATTTCATATATTGTGGCGCTTTTTGCCTCGTTGATTGTGGCTGTAACCATAACACCGGTTTTATGTAGCTTTTTGCTTACCAATGAAAAGAGAATAAAAAAGCATAAACATGGAAGTTGGCTCGAACAACGATTACGAAAAATGTATTATGGTTCGTTAAAAAAAGTTTTGCAATATAAACGTACCGTTGTTGCATCATCAGCAATTTTGTTTGTTGCCACAGTCGTTCTGTTTACTCAATTCGGGAGTAACTTTTTACCTCCTTTTAACGAAGGTTCGCTAACGATAAATTTAAATACTTTGCCGGGCATATCGCTCCAGGAATCCAATAAACTCGGACGTAAAGCAGAAAAGATTCTGCTTGATATTCCTGAAATTCAAACTTTAGCCCGTAGAACCGGTCGTGCCGAACTGGCAGAACATTCGTTTGGGGTTAATGTTTCGGAACTGGACGTTCCTTTTGAGCTAAAAGAACGCTCGAGGCAGGAGTTTTTAGCCGATGTAAGAAGCCGGCTAAGCCAGATACAGGGAGCCACTGTAGAAGTGGGGCAGCCTATTACACACCGTATGGACCATATGCTATCAGGAACAAAAGCAAATATTGCCATCAAGCTATTTGGCAATGATTTGAATGAAATGTATCGTGTGGCTAATGGCATAAAGGATGAAATTGAAAATGTAGAGGGGATTGGTGATTTATTAGTTGAGCAACAAATTGAGATTCCTCAGTTAAAGATAAAACCTAAACGAGAGATGCTGGCAAAATACGGAATTCCGCTCAATCAATTTTTAAAATTTATCGATTATGCTTTTGCCGGAGAAAAAGTATCTGATGTTTTCGAAGATGAAAAATCTTTCGACCTTGTACTGCGTTTTGATGATGAATACAGAGACAACATCAATGCTATCAGGGAAGCAATGATAGATACGCATAACGGACAAAAAATTCCATTATACTATGTGGCCGATATTACTTCCTCTTCAGGCCCAAATACCATTAACCGCGAAAATGTGCAACGCAAAATTGTTGTTTCTGTAAATGTTGCCGGCAGGGATGTAGGCAGTGTTGTTAACGATATACAAGAACGTGTTGATAATCATATTTCTCTTCCCGAAGGCTATCGTGTTGAATATGGCGGGCAGTTCGAAAGTGCCGAAAATGCTTCAAAGATATTAGCCATAACCTCTATGGTTGCTTTTTTCATTATTTTTCTTATTCTTTACCAGGAGTTTAAGCAATTAAACCTGGCAGCCATTATATTGGTAAATTTACCGTTGGCTTTAATCGGCGGAGTAATTGCCATATGGTTGTCTTCGGCAGTTATAAGCATCCCGGCTATTATCGGATTTATTACTTTATTTGGAATTGCTACAAGAAATGGAATTTTATTGATTTCCCGATATCAAAATATCAATAAAAAAGGAATTAAGTTATACGATGCTGTTTTAAGAGGTTCGTTAGACCGGTTAAACCCGATTTTAATGACCGCCTTAACTGCAGCGCTGGCATTAATTCCATTAGCTGTTGCCGGAGATAAACCCGGAAATGAAATTCAAAGCCCGATGGCTATTGTTATTCTTGGAGGACTGTTAAGCTCTACCTTCCTGAATATTTATGTAGTACCGGTTATTTATCTTTTAATCAATAAAAGTAAAAATCATGATGAAGAATAAAATAATTTTTCTATTGGCATTGTTGTGGATGATTTCTCTAAATACATCTGCTCAAACTATTCAGGATATTTTAAAAACCATTGAAAAAAATAACCTGGAGATTCAGGCAGGACATAAATTTTTAGATAGTAAAAAACAGGAATATAAACACAATGTTTTACCCAATGGGCCGAGTTTTTCGTATGGATATTTCCCTGATAATTCGAACAATCCCGGGCCCAAAGAGACTTTTCAAATAAGCCAGTCGTTTCAAATGCCTTTTTTTTACAGAAATCAGTCGAAATATTCTAAGTTGCTGGTTGATAAAGAACAAGTAAGCCAAAATCTGTTGCGGCAAGAGGTTCTTTTCCAGGCTAAATCATTACTTATCGAATATATCTATTATACTAAAATGGAGCAGGTGCTGAAAAAAAGACTTGAACATGCGGAAGAGCTTTTCGATGCATATCAGCAAAAACTGGAAAACGGAGATGGCAATGTGTTAGAACTAAACAAATCGAAGCTGCATGTTTTGCATCTGAAAAATCAGCTTAAAAGAAATACCAGTGAATTAAATAGTATTAAAAAGAAATTGGATTATTTAAACGGAAACCAGGAGTTGGATATGAATATTTCAACTTATAAAATTTCTGATAACTATAATGCTGATTCAGTATTGCAGGAAAGGCTTGCTAATGGACAGGAGATTACTTTTTCCAGAATACAATCCGAATCATCGGAACAATTGTTAAAAGTAACTAAAAATATGCAGCTACCTAAATTCAGCGTTGGTTATGGAGGGGAAACGGTTCTAGATGATAAATTCAGGGGGGTTATTGTTGGTATTTCTATCCCTTTATGGGGAAGTGCTTCTGCAATAAAAAGTGCCAGATACCAATCGGAATACCTGCAACTAAATCATCAATTGATGATAAAACAAGTGCAAACCGAGGTTAACGTGCAGGTTGAAAAAGTGGAATCACTGGCTAATAGCCTGAATGATTTTAAAGAAACCTTAAACCAGGTAAATAATATTGAGCTGCTTAAAAAAGCAAGAGCTTTAGGTGAAATCTCCATTATTGAATATTTTTTAGAGATCAGCTATTTTTATCAGGTTTACGATGATTATTTGATGATTGAAAAAGAATATTATCTGGCGTTGGCTGAATTATTTAAGTATAGATTATAATAAAGAATGAGGGTGTCCAAAAAGTCAAAAATCGTCGTCATTCCGATGAGGAACGACGAAATAATCTATTGATTATCAATTCAAAAAGATTAACTTCGTTGAGCTTGCACTTCGTGCTGCGGTTCCTTCACTTCGTTCGGAATGACGTTTTCAAACCTTTTTGGACACCCTCTTTTAATTAAAAATAAAATTTCTTACAAAATCGCTTATTGTGTCTCACAAACTCCGCCACCACATCCACAGCTTATTCCCCGGTCTTTTAAACTATCCGGATGATTTCTGCATGAACCTCCGCGAAATTCACCTTTTTTGGTAAATAATAACCGTACGGATAAGGCTAAAAAAGCAATTAGAACGAGAATAACGGATAATATTAATAATTCTAAAACTGGCATATTTAACTCCTTATTTGTTTGTTTTTGTGTTATAACAAGAATTTTATCAAATGGTTCAATTTTGCGCTCAATAAAACCAAAAAATCAGGATGAGTTTAAGGTGTTGACTTTCAGGAGTGTAATAATTGACTTTATATATTATTTTTTTTATTAACTAACCCTTACCCAT
>JAXHVS010000139.1:0-19498 GCA_034189025.1 Bacteroidota bacterium | reverse complement strand
CGGTATTAAAAGAATTAACCACTAAAAAAGAGGTGTTTAAATTCCTTGAAAACCCAATTAATTATTTACATGAAGCTATAATTAAGGATACCGGAGTAACATTTTCAGAAAAAGCAGCTCCGGCACCCGACCAGGTGGCTAAGATTTTTAACATTCCTTATGATGGAATAACCGATAAGATTTACCGGGCGAGAATAGGGCAATTAGGAAACTTTGATTTTGATGAAAAAAAGTCAATTATCTATTTAACAGATGAAGCCAAAGAATATATTTGCGAACAATACAGGGAGTACACAAAAGACGAAGCCGAAACAAAGGCTTTTATGTTAATGCAAAAAACCTGTACCCTGTTAAACGACTATACAGAACGTTTTAACGTGGATATGATAGACAGAAACCAAATAGCCGAACGACTGGGACTAAGAATTAATAACAAAACTTTCATTCCTTATGTGAACGGATTTAAAAAACGAATGGAACATTCAGGAACAAAAGAGAATTTCATTTAATATTTGCGTTTGCTACTGCTTAGCCGTCCTGTAACTGGGGCGGCTTTTTTTATGATAACGGATTTACGATATGAAGTTGATTTAATATAATATAATAGATTTTTGCTTGCCAGTTGCCTGTTAGTGGTGTTGTGTAAAAATTACACCTGCAATTATCAATAATTTAGACAAAATAAAGATACAATCATTTAATTATATTTATTTCTTGTCTTAATCTTTTACATTTCTATCATTAACTTGCTTAATAACACCATATTGCATATCTGCATATTGGCTTAATTAATGAAATAGTGTAAAAAGTGTAAAAATGAAGGCCTGAAAACAAAAATTTTTTTTTCTTAACCAATGCAAAAAGTTTTAACTACATTTTATTCATTAAAAAGACACTAACTAAACGAATGTATGTATAAATGTATGTATAAAAAAACCAGTCCTTTTCAGACTGGTTATAACTGTTTGATTTTCAGTAGCGAGAGGCGGACTTGAACCGCCGGCCTCATGATTATGAATCATGCGCTCTAACCAGCTGAGCTACCTCGCCATTATTTATTGGGGTGCAAATATAATATTTTATTTTATCTTTTATAATTTGGTTACTTATTTTCTAAAAAAAATTCATATATTGCAATTAAAGAAAAGAATTACTATTACAAAATAATAATTTATACATGAAAAATAAATTTGAATTAGAATATTCATTAAATTCATCTCCTAAAATATTGTATGCAAGGCTTGTAACACCCGCTGGGTTATCCGAATGGTTTGCAGATGACATTAATATCAATGGAGATATTTATACTTTTATATGGAATGGTGCAGAGCAATCAGCAAAATTATTAACTAAAAAAGAAAATAAACTGGTTCGGTACCAGTGGACAGAAGAGGAAGAAGACACCTATTTTGAATTCAAAATTCGAAAAGATGATCTTACCGGCGAAGTGGCACTTGTAATTACTGATTTTGCTGAAGAAGATGAAAAAGATGATTCCATTGATTTATGGGATTCTCAAATTGCTGAATTAAAACATACCCTGGGGCTTTAATATTTATCATTCATTCCTTCCATTTTAATAAAATAAGTTATTTTTGTAATCGTTTTATAACAAACATTAATCTGCAACAGCTATAGTGAAACGATTACATACATTTATATTAAAATCTTATATAGGGCCTTTGGTTCTAACCTTTTTTATTTCTCTTTTTATCTTATTAATGCAATTTCTTTGGAAATACATTGATGATCTTGCAGGTAAAGGATTGGAGTGGACCGTAATTTTAGAATTAATAGTATATGCATCGGCACGGCTTGTTCCAATGGCACTTCCTCTTGCAATTTTGCTTTCATCTATCATGACCTTTGGAAACTTTGGGGAGAATTTTGAACTTACCGCAATTAAATCGGCTGGAATATCCTTACAAAAATTTATGGCACCTCTCATATACTTAATTATTATTATTAGTATCGGTGCATTTTTTTATTCCAATCATATTATTCCTTATACAAATTTAAAAACAGTTGCGCTTATTTATGATGTAAAAAATAAAAATCCTGAATTACAATTAAAAGCGGGAATGTTTTATAATGGTATTGATGGGTATAGTATTAAAATTGGCCAAAAAAACCATAAAACCAATTTATTGGAAGAAATTATGATTTATGATCATACCAATAATAAAGAAAATATTCAGGTTACCGTTGCCGATTCTGGTTATATGCGAATGACTGCCGATGAAAGAAATCTAATATTAACCCTTTATAACGGCTATTCTTATGAAGAGGTGGAGGAGAATAAACGAAGAAAAAAAGAGAAGGTTTATCCTCATCAACGTCATAAATTTGAAAAACAAACAGTAATAATTGACCTTAGCGGATTGAATTTTGAACGAAGTGATGAAGACCTATGGAAAAATAATTTCCAAATGCTTAGCCTTAACCAACTCGAGTTTGCCGAAGATTCATTAAACAATCAATTTAACGAACAAATAATGAATTTTAAAAATAGATTAATTCGAAGTGACTATTTTAAAAATCAACATTTATTAGAAAAAGATATTAAAAGGATAAGATCTACAGAAAGAAATTTTAAAAATGATTATCCCAGCAAGGAAATAGTAAAACCACAAAAAACAAAAGTAAACAAAGACATTGCTCAAACACAAATTAGAAAGGACTCGTTTACTTCTAATATAAAACAGACTAAAAAAAAGGACACTGCTGCTCAAAAAATTTCAACCTTTGTCCCTGATAGTATTTTAAAAAACCTTCCAATAGAACAAAAAAGAGAGGCAATTGCCAAATCGCTAACCTATGCCCGATCTACACAAAATCAAATTACAAACAACAAAAAACAATTTGACTATAAAGGAGAACTCATCAGAAGACATCAAATTGAGTGGCATAGAAAATTCACTTTATCTTTTGCATGTTTGGTTTTCTTTTTTATTGGAGCTCCATTCGGTGCGATTATTCGAAAAGGTGGTTTTGGAACACCTGTTGTTGCTTCAATTCTTTTATTCATATTATATTATATGTTATCTATAGCGGGGGAAAAATTTGTTCGTCAGGGTGTATTACCTGCCTATATTGGAATGTGGCTTTCTTCTTTTATATTAGGGCCGTTGGGAATATTTTTAACCTATAAAGCAACTACCGATTCAGTAATTTTAAGCACGGAAGCTTATTCTACTTTCTTTAAGAAAATATTCTTACGTTTTACAAAGAAAAATGCTTAGATGAATATTTTACAACTGGCAAATAAAGCAACTTTTCCACCCGATGGCGGATCATTGGCTATTTTAAGCTTAGCAAAAGGTTATGTAAAAAATGGACATCGGGTTTATTTGCTTAATATGGAAACATATAAGCATTTTAACAAAGCAGCATTAATTGATCCCGAATATAAAAATAAAATTACCATTGTGGGAATTAAAATTAATACTCATATTTCAATTTTTAAATTATGTTTTAATTTATTTTTCTCCGAAAAACCTTATATAGCCCAACGATTCTATTCAAAAAAATACCTAAAAAGATTAACAGCAATAGTGCAATCCAAACATTTCGATTTCATTCAGATCGAAAGCCTTTATATGCTTCAATATATTCATGCCTTAAAAAAAATCTATACGGGGCATATTATTTACAGGCCCCATAACATCGAATATAAAATATGGGAAAGAAACTCCATTGAAACAAAATCATTTTTTAAAAAGTTATACTTTAATATCCTAGCTAAACGCTTAAAACAACTTGAATTATCCCTTTTAAATACTTATGATTATATTTTGCCCATTTCGCCATTCGATGCAGAAAAATACATAGCATTAGGCAATACGAAACCATTACATATTGCTCCTTTTGGCATAGATTTAAAAAAAATACCAACACCACAAAAATACAAATACCAGCAAAATATTATTTTTATCGGAGCTTTAGATTGGATCCCTAACCAAAACGGATTAATTTGGTTTATTAATAAATGCTGGAATAAAATTTTAGAAACAGAAGCTAAAACAGAATTACTAATTGCAGGACGTAATGCCCCGAAATGGCTCATTAATTGTTTACAAAACAAACCAGCGATAAAGTTTATTGGAGAAGTTGAAAACGCTTATAATTTTATGAGTAATAATGGCCCTTTAATTGTTCCTCTTTTTTCAGGAAGTGGCTTAAGAGTAAAAATTATTGAAGCAATGGCATTAAAAAAACCAATTATTTCAACATCTTTGGGTGCCGAAGGGATTCCTTATACTAACAAACAAAATATTTTGATTGCAAATACTGATGATGAATTTGTACACAAAGTAAAAAATTTAATACACAATAAAGAAACTCAAGAAAAAATAGGAGAGAATGCCTATAACCTGGCTGCTGAAAATTTTGACTTAGCAAAAATTGCTAAAGGGGCAGTAAATTTTATAAAATAATTATTTGTGGAAACTATTTTCTGGATATTATTACTCATCATAGTTTATTCTTATTTTGGATACCCTATTCTTTTACTAATTATAAACTTTTGTATAAAAATAGTTCAATCAAAACCTATAAAAAACGATACTAATTATGAATTCCCCGAAGTTACCATATTTATTGCAGCATATAATGAATCTGACTTTGTTGATCAAAAAGTAAGAAATACACTTTCATTGGATTATCCTAAAGAAAAAATACATCAAATATGGGTTACCGATGGATCAGATGATGATACCGTAAAAAAATTAAAAAAATATACTTCTGAAATTAATATCTACCACCAAACTGAAAGAAAAGGCAAAACAGGAGCTATAAACCGTGGAATGCAATTTGTAAACACCCCTATTGTTATCTTTTCTGATGCCAATACGATGTTAAATAAAGAAGCCATAAAAAATATTGTGGCTACATTTAGCGATCCAAAAGTAGGCTGTGTTGCCGGTGAAAAAAGAATTGAGGCCAAAGATAAGAATAGTGCAGTAAATGCCGGAGAAGGCATTTATTGGAAATACGAATCGCTCATAAAAACATGCGAATCAAATATTAATTCAGCATTAGGAGCAGCAGGTGAACTTTTTGCTATACGTACAGAGCTTTTTACCCCCATCGCAAAAGATACAATTTTGGATGATTTTACCATATCCATGCAAATTGCCGAAAAAGGATATCGAATAGCTTATGCTCCAAATGCATTTGCTACCGAAGATGCTTCTATCAATATAAAGGAAGAATTCAAACGAAAAATAAGAATTGCTTATGGAGGATTTCAAACCCTTTTTAGACAAATTAGCCTCTTTAATATTTTTAAACATCCTCTATTAACTATCCAATACTTTTCCCATAAAGTATTAAGATGGCTCATAATACCCTTTGCCCTTGTTTTAGTATTTATCCTAAACATTATTTTACTGTTTAGCAATTCCTATGCTATATATATTTATTTATTTTTAATACAAGCCGTTTTATATTTTTTTGCCATGCTTGGGATTATTTTTCAAAATAAAAATTTTAGATTACAATGGATTTTTGCTCCTTATTATCTTATGATGATGAACTATTCAGTAATATTAGGATTTTTCCGTTTTTTAACAAAAGGCCAAACCGTTAACTGGGAAAGGGCTAAAAGAAAATAAGCATTTATAAAACACCTTAAATTGTTGTTATTGCCACTTTTCTATAATATTATCTAATGATTTTCTAGGGAAATTTGTTCACTTATTATACTTTTGCACAATATTTATTGATGATTTTAAAGATAAGAAAATGTCTGATAATAATGATATTCGTAGCAGGCTCAATACAATTGATGAAGCAATCCAAGATATAAAAAACGGAAAAGTAATTATTGTTGTCGATGATGAAGATCGCGAGAACGAAGGAGACTTTATTGTATCAGCCGAGAAAATCACCCCCGAAATTGTAAACTTTATGGCCACTCATGGCAGAGGATTAATATGCGCACCATTGCCCGAAGATCGATGTGATGAGTTAGACCTTGAATTAATGGTGGGTAATAATACAGCACTACATGCTACACCATTTACAGTTTCTGTTGACCTTATCGGACATGGATGTACTACCGGAATATCGGCATCCGACAGAGCCAAAACAATAAAAGCCCTGGTAGATACAAAAACAAAACCAGAAGATTTAGGACGTCCCGGACATATATTCCCGCTTAAAGCAAAACAAAAAGGAGTAATTCGCAGAGCCGGACACACCGAGGCCGTTGTAGACCTTACCAAATTGGCAGGATTAAAACCTGGAGGCGCTTTGGTTGAAATTATGAATGAAGATGGGACCATGGCCAGATTGCCTCAACTACTGGAAATAGCCAAAAAATTTAACCTTAAAATAATTACCATCGAAGACCTTATTAAATATCAGTTGGAAAAAGAAAGCCTGGTTGAAAGAGGTGTTCGTGTTAAATTACCCACAGAGTATGGAAACTTTGATTTAATTCCTTACCGACAAAAATCCAATGGATTAGAACATGTAGCCCTTATCAAAGGATCGTGGACGAAAGATGAGCCGGTTTGTGTTAGAGTTCATTCATCATGTGTTACTGGTGATATTTTTGGTTCAAAAAAATGCGATTGTGGCCAACAATTGCACGAAGCTATGCGCAAAATTGATAAAGCAGGGAAAGGCGTTGTGCTCTATATGAATCAGGAAGGACGAGGCATTGGATTATTTAATAAAATAAAAGCTTACAAATTACAGGAAGAAGGGATGGATACAGTAGAAGCCAACATAGAATTAGGTTTTGAAGATGATGAAAGAGATTATGGCGTAGGAGCCAGTATCTTAAGAGACCTGCAATTAGGGAAAATTAAATTACTAACAAACAATCCTATAAAAAGAAAGGGCCTTGAGGCTTATGGATTAAAAATTATTGAAAACATCCCTCTCGAAATCGAACCCAACGAACATAACCGGTTTTACCTGGAAACCAAAAGAAAAAAAATGGGACATACACTTGAACTGGTAAAAATAAAACCATACCAGAAAAAAAAGAACTAATCTAAACTATCAAGATTAAAATTTTTCTTTTTTAATATTTCATATAACTCTACAGGTGAAATATTATTTTCTGAACAAAACGACTGGACGGTTTGATCTTTACTTTCAACTACCATATGATGGGTTTTTGCCACTTCCATAAAGTCTGCAAAAGAAAGATAAAAAACTTCTTGAGCAAATTTCTCAATAGTCATTTTTTCAGGATCAGAAATATCTGGACGCTCAACATCATTGTCAAAACTTTTTGAAATTGTTTCTCCTGCTTCGCTCACCCATCGGAAAGGATTAATATTCGTTAATGTTCCGGTAAAAAAAAGTATGGTTATCGCTAAAGCAACTAAAATTTCTTTATAAAAAACAAATCTCATTTTTTTTACAAAAAAATAAGACCAAAGCCATGCCCAATTTATGTTAAAAATATGAAGAACAGTAAAAATAACAAACAGGTATGAAAATATAGTATGTTGCTGCTCCCACTGAGATTTAGTAAGGCCCAAAACATTCCATCCAATCCATCTTGACAAACTTCCTTCAGGGGCAACATACAATACAATCCCCGAAAACATCATCACTAAAAAAGAAAATAATAAAGCAATGCTAATAAAGCTTTGCCAGTTAAATTTATTGTTCATTATTTAATTAATTTTTGTTATAAAGATAGATACCTATTAAAGGTATAAGTTTAAAAGAATATGATAAATTTGTCAAAGATAACTAAATAAGCAAAGAAATGGACAAAAGCCAACTACGTATAGTATATATGGGTACACCCGACTTTGCGGTAGCTCCGTTAAAAAAACTGATTGAGGAAGATTATAATATAGCAGGAGTAGTTACCAACCCGGATAAACCTGCCGGCCGTGGCCAAAAAATTAAAGAATCGCCTGTAAAAATTTTTGCCCGGAAAAATAATTTACCCATTCTGCAACCTAAAAAATTTAAGGATGAAACATTTATACAAGACTTGAAAAATCTAAATGCAGATTTGCAGATTGTAGTCGCTTTTAAAATGTTACCCGAAATCGTTTGGTCAATGCCAGCCAAAGGAACATTTAATTTACACGCATCACTTTTACCCGATTACAGAGGTGCTGCTCCCATAAACCATGCTATTATAAATGGTGAAAAAAAAACCGGCGTAACTACTTTTTTTCTTACCCATGAAATTGATACAGGAAACATTATTTTACAAAAGGAAGTTCCTATTTATGAAAATGATACAGCACAAAATTTGCATGATCGTTTAATGAAAACCGGTGCGAACCTGGTTGTTAAAACGGTTGATACCATATTATCTGATAATTACAGGCTTATTAACCAAAATGAATTAACTACGAACACCCAAACATTAAAAAAAGCACCCAAAATCTTTAAAAACGATTGCAAAATTAACTGGAACGATTCAGCAAATAATATTTATAACTTTATTCGTGGTTTAAGCCCTTACCCAGCGGCATGGACTGATATCCAAAATAACGGGCAATCTATTCAGCTAAAAATTTATGAGTCGCTAAAAGAATTAACCCCTCATCATTATTCTCCCGGAGAAATAATAACCGACGCCAAAACTTTTTTAAAAGTGGCTTGTTCTGACGGGTTGATTAACATTTTACAATTACAACAATCCGGAAAAAAGAGGTTAAAAATTGATGAATTTTTACGGGGGTTTCCACAAATAAATGAATGGCACTTTAAAACAAATACCCTTTAATGGTGGTTGATAAAAAAATTAAAGTCAGATGAAAGATTACGGTTCCGATAAAAAGTCAGCATTAGAAGCAAAAATTGATGCACAGAAATTAGCCTTTGGCCCAATGATGTTTCAGGCAGTAAAAGCGCTGCGTGATTTTGAGATTTTAAAACATTTACATCTTAATGATACAGGCTTAACCCCTAAAGAAATTGCTACCAAAACAAACCTTTCGGTTTATGGAGTAAAAATATTATTAGATGCCGGATTAAGCGCAGAAGTGGTTATGCTAAAGGATAATAAATACCATTTAACCAAAACCGGTTTCTACTTTATTAACGACCCGATGACAACTATCAATCTCGATTTTGTGAATGATGTTTGTTACCAGGGAATGTATTATTTACAGGAGTCAATCCTCTCCCAAAAACCCGAAGGGTTAAAAGTTTTTGGCAACTGGCCTACAATTTATCACGGGCTATCTAAGCTACCCGAAAAGGTAAAAAAAAGCTGGTTTGCATTTGATCATTTTTATTCCGATAATGTTTTTTCAGCTCTCATGTCCGAAATTTTTAAAAATAATCCGCGAAAAATTTTAGACGTTGGAGGGAATACCGGAAAATTCTCTATACAATGTGCCAGATATAATCCAAATGTAGAAATTACCATTTTGGATTTACCAGGGCAATTAGAGGTAGCCACAAAAAATGCAAAACAAAAGGGTTTAGCGGAACAAATTAAAGGATTTCCTGTAGATATCTTAAACCACGAAAAACCATTTCCTGAAGGATTTGATTTAATTTGGATGAGTCAGTTTTTGGATTGTTTTGCTGAAAATGATATTATTCAAATATTGCAAAGAGCAGCCCTATCAATGCATAAAAAAGCAGAATTATTTATTTTGGAAACTTACTGGGATAGACAAAAATTTGACATTTCTACCTATTGCTTAAATAATACATCCCTATATTTTACTGCGTTGGCCAATGGTAAAAGCAGGATGTATCATTCGGAAGATATGAAAAGAATGGTAGAAAAAGCGGGTTTAGAAATTACAGACATTATTGATGATTTGGGTATAAGCCACAGTTTATTTAAGTGTAAAAAACGATAAGTTAATTTTCATCAAATTCGATCAACTCCGGTGATTCTTCAATAACTTCGGATTCGGGCTTACGTTTACGAAGCCATAACTTTTGCCCCGGCTCGGGTTCGGTCCCTAACTCCAAATGATTTTTTTCGTACAGTTTTTTAAGTTTAATTCCATACATCTGCGAAATTTTATACATGGTTTCTCCTTCAATTACCGTATGAAAATCAAAACCGTGTTCAGCTCTGTTTCGTTTGGGTTGCAGGTATAATATTTGCCCTTCTTCGAGTTTTGCCCCCTCTTCTAATTCGTTATATTTATATAGTTCCCAAGGCAATAGTTCAAATTCTTCAGTCAGGCTCTTAAAAGTATCCCCCTCTTTTACAATAATATAATCGATACGATTTTTATTGAATATTTTATGCTTATTCATTTGTACCGAAAAATTATCCACATCGGCTAAATCTACAGACTCAGAAACATGATCATTTTCGTTATTTGAAGTTAAATTTAGCGATCCACTCCGATCAAAAACATAGAGTTGATTATCTTCAATAATTTTTATCAAAAGATGGGCATATGTTCTGCTTGTAGCATAACCTGCTTTTTGCAACCCTTTTGCCCAGGATTTATAATCGGTTGGGTCTAAATCAAATAAAAAAGAATATCGCCTTCCATTAACAATAAAATCCGAATGATCGATATACGATTCGTAAACGGTTTTATATCTTCTAAAACACTCTCCTCGTCTGTCATCATCGTGATAAATTGTTACCCCTTTCCAATCGCCATGACATTTAACTCCGAAATGGTTGTTTGCTTTTCGTGCCAATGTACTATTTCCATTATCAGATTCGAGCATTGCTTGCGCCAATGTTATACTAGCAGGGATCCCGCTTCGTTTCATTTCATTAATGGCTAAATCTTTATATTTTTCGATGTAATTTTGTCTGCTTAAGGAAGTATAACTTTGTGATTCAGGGACTTGTTGAATCCTACAAGAAACAATAACAATAGGGATTATAAATAATAATATCCTTTTTTTCATATTTTTTTCGTTAATTTGGACAAATGTAAAAAAAGTAATTATTTTTCTTACAAACACAATGTTTAAATAACTTAACGCAAAATGAAAAAACAAATTATACAATCTGAGTTAATCGAATATAATTCTACAGACGAACTAAATTCAGAACATCAACAATTAATTGAAGAAGCGAAAGAAGCAGCGAAAAAAGCTTATGCACCCTATTCTAAATTTAAAGTTGGGGCAGCTGTTTTGCTCAAAAATGGAGAGATTATTCAAGGAAATAATCAGGAAAACGCAGCTTATCCTTCCGGGATATGTGCTGAACGAGTAGCTATCTTTTATGCAAATTCAAAATATCCCAATATTCCTATTACAGCTATAGCCATTACGGCAGTAACAAATTCTGAGTTTGTTAAATTACCGGTTCCTCCATGCGGATCGTGTTTACAGGTTATGCTCGAAAGTGAAAAAAGAGCCAATCAATCCATTAAGATATTTCTTTACGGACAAGAAAAAATTACTTATGCTGATAGCATTAAACAATTTTTGCCGGTGAACTTTAATAAAGATATGTTATAAAGATTAGTATTTAGCTAATATTTTCCTGAAGGCTGCATTTGGAATTGTACCTTCTTCATCTTCAGAATACTCTGGCTTAAGACGGTTAACAAAGTACATCTCAAGGTCTACATCATTTTTTACTTTAATTTTTCCACGGTAGGTACAGTCAAAATAATCTTTAATATATTGATACGTATCGCCAGAAACATTTACTTTTCCAACTTCGCCAGATTGTTCCATTCTACTGGCTTTATTCACTGCATCGCCCCAAATATCATAGGCAAATTTCTTTTTCCCGATAACTCCGGCAATAACCTCTCCTGTATGTATTCCTAATCTTAACTCCCAGGGATGTTCATTATTTTTTAACTTTTTATCTCTAAAATCATTCATAAATTTTTGGATTTTTAATCCTGCTAAGGTAACATCAATAGGATTACTTTTATTTCGCAGGGGCAATCCACCGGCACACATATAGGCATCACCAATAGTTTTTATTTTCTCAATATAATGATCTTCAATAATTTCATCAAATTTTTGGATATAAGTATTAAGTTCTTTAATTAACTCTTGACTATCCATGGTATTGGTAAGATGAGAAAAATCTTTAAAATCGGTAAATAAAATGGTTACCAGCTTATATTGTTTTGAACGGGCAAAACCTTTTTTCTTTAGCTGCTCAGCTGTTTCAAAGGGCAAAATATTAAGTAGTAACTCATCCGATTTCTTTTTCTGCTCCTCTATAAATTCCTTCTGTTTTTCAATTTCCTTTCGCTGATTATCTAAAAGTAGGTTTGAATTTTCAAGATTCTCTGCAAGTGTTAAAAGATTCTCGTTTTTAGCTTCCATTCGCTCTTCAACCTCTTTCAAATCTGTAATATCCGAATCTATAGCAATATATTTTATTATTTCATTTTGTTCGTTTAAAACCGGAGTTAAGGTTGTTTGAATCCATTTATCATCACCTCGTTTAGTTTTCCATTTGCTTTCGTAAGAAATACTCTCTAGTTTCTTTTCTTTACAAGTTTGAATTGCATTATAAAATTTTGGATTCTTTGTTTTATCAAATAGCGTTTTCTCATATTTTTCTTTAAATTCATCGAAAGTGTAACCATACATCTTCTGGAAACCTTCGTTGACCCACTCAATCCATCCTGCTGCATTAATAATAAGAACACCAGTAGCTGTTTTTTTGGCAACAATTGCTAGCTCTCGAAGTAATTCATGTTCTTTATAAATTGCATGCTGAAACTCCCTTCTACTTTCAGAAGCTTCAATACGCATTAACAAATCATCCTTATTAAAAGGTTTACGAATAAAATCAACAATTCCAAACTCAAATACACGATCAAAATTAGTTCGAGGAGTATAATCTGTAATTAATAAAACAGGAATATCTTGTAATAATTTATTTTGTTTAAGTGACATCACACTCTCAATACCTTCTTTTACAAGAGTACCCTGACTAACTAAAATAACATTGGGGTTTAGTTCAAGAGATTTTTTATAAATATCTTTTTTCGATGCAGTGATTATACGAAATCTGCCATTTTCTTCCTGAAGAAGTTCTTGCACTTTTTCTACAGATTCTTTATCATCATCAGCAATCAAAATTTTATATTCCATGTGATATTATACGGTAATAAGCGTTTTTTGTTAATTTAAAAATCTAAAAATATAATTTTATGTTTAAAATATTAATATAGAAATCAACTTTTCAAACCACAAAAAAGCATGTTCATCAAATAAACTCACAACTTTATAATTAATTAAAGATAAATGGGGATATAGCAAAATTGAAAATTTTGGATTAAAAATAAATTAATTTTACCTTTAATAAATTTTAAATCTTGTCTATTATCAAGAATTTTATTATTTACATAGCATTAATAGGATTTACTCTTACTCAATCCTATGCACAGCAAATTCCGGAAAATATTAAAGATGAACTTTCCGGATACCAGGAACTTATTAGCAAACATCAAAAAGAAGGTAATAAAACTTTTGAACTTGAATATTTAAATAAAGCGGCTTTTTTATGTTGGAATAATCAATTGTTATCCGAGGCTATCCATTATTTTGAGCAGGCCGTAGAGATTAACCAAACGCTGGATAACAAAAATGGGTTACTTTTAGGTTACAATTATTTGGGGATGCTCCATGGCGAAATGAATCAACATCAGAATGCACTCGACTATTTTGAAAAAAGTTTAATAATAAGCCAACAAATAAAAAATAAATCGAGCATTGCTTCAGCTTTAATTAATATAGCCCAAACTCAACAATTGCTTGGTAATTTTAATGAATCAAACAACACCGCATTTTCTGGGGTTGAGGTTGCCAAAGAAATAAATGAATTAAAATATGTTCGTACTTTTTATGGTATTATTGCCGAAAATTATAAAGAATTGGGAAACTCAGCCAAAAGTATCGAATACTTTGATATGTTTGCATCAATTGATCAATATTTAAAAAATCAAGAGATAACAAGCATTAAACAAAAATCAATCGAAGAAGTTAACAAAGCACAAGCCGAAAAAGATAAAACTCAAAAAGAATTTATTAAACAAAGGGATAAGTTAAAAGAAACAGAAGATTCGCTAGCCGAGATTGAAGAGATTACCCGCGAACAAAAAATGCTTCTTGAATTAAAAGAATTAAAGATTAGTGAACAAGAAGCTCAATTAAAATTTGAAAGGTTAGTTAAAAATATTTTCATTTGGGGATTTGTCGTTATTCTTATTTTCTTATTGATTCTAATTGCATTTTACCGACAAATTAGAGTACAAAAAAATCATATCCAACAACAAAGAGATACCTTAGATATACAAAATAAAAAAATAAACTCAAGTATTCAATATGCAAAGAATATCCAACAGGCAATTTTGCCGGTAGAAAAAGAATTAAATAAAATTTTTGATTATTTTATCCTTTATCGTCCTAAAGATATTGTTTCTGGAGATTTCTACTGGTATGCAGAAATTAATTCCACTATTTATATAGCTGTTATCGATTGTACAGGACATGGAGTTCCGGGTGCATTTATGTCAATGATAGGAAACCGTTTATTTAATGAAATTGTTTTAGTAAATAGGGTTAGCGATCCTGCCCAAATTTTAACAATTTTAAATGTTAAAATTATTGAAGCTCTTAAACAAAAAGAGAGTGATAATAGTGACGGAATGGATGTTTGTTTAGTTTCAATTAACACCAAAAACAACCATAAAAAAGTGATTTTTAGTGGGGCAAAAAGGCCTCTGCTCATATACAAAAATCAAAAAAATGAATTAATTGAAATTAAAGGCGACAGACATTCAATCGGCGGTTTTAAAAATGACGAACAGGCCAAACAATTTACATCTCACGAATTAGATATTGAATTAAACGATATTTTGTATCTTTCATCCGATGGTTTAATTGATCAAAATAATGAAGCAAGAAAACGATTTGGTAGTTCTAAATTAAAACAGCTTATTTCAGAAAATGTTACACATCCGCTTACAAAACAAAAAGAGATTATTGAAAAAGAACTAGATAATTTTCAGGGTAATGTAGAACAAAGAGATGATATTACCTTACTCGGATTAAAAATTATTGTATAATGATTGACCAGACTACAATTAAACAGGATTTATTTAAACGAACACTATTGTCGTACCGCGGGCCTTTTTATATTGAACTTATTTCGGTTTTCGGATCAAATATTAAAGAATTTACCAAAGAATATGATAATACGCGAAGAAAATTATTTAGAATATTTATTGAACTTTCGCAAAATGTTTCCTATTATTCTGAACATTTTCATATGGTTAATAATGTTCAACGCATTGGATTAGGAGAAATGGATTTAAAAGAGTATGAAACTTTTTTTACCTTTACAACAAAAAATAGAGTAAAGAATTCTGATGCTAAAATACTATCTGAACGATGCAAATTGGTCAATCAATCAGACCATTTAGAATTACGACATTTAAAGCGAGAACAAAGAATGAATTCGCCTGGTGAAAAGTTTGGCGCAAGAATTGGCCTTATCCAGGCAGTGATGTTATCTAAAAATCAATTAAAATATAAAATAGAAAAGATTGATGATAAATTTTCAATGTTTTCAATTACGGTTAAAATTGATAAAATTTAAATATTAAAAACCATGGACAATATAACCCTAAAAAGCTCACCTGATACGCCTTATTTTCCTGAAGTAAATTTTGATGCCGACACTGGAATTTGCGAAATCTCGGGCGAATCATATATGGAAGAGACCTACAAATTTTACCTTCCCCTTGTTAACTGGATCAAAGAATACATAAAAAATACAAATAATAAAATTGAACTAATCATAAAATTAATTTATTTAAACACCAGCTCTACAAAATGTATACTTGATATGCTTGAAGTGCTAAAGGAGTATAAAGACAAAGGTGGTGATGTTAAAGTAATATGGTATTATGATACCGAAGATCCTGATATGGTTGACGAAGTAGAAGATTTTGAGGTGGAATCAGGCATAAAAATTGAATTACGAAAGTTTGAACCATAAAGAAATAATGGCTGGTAACTTATTAAAAAAGCAGGGGCATAAATTATTCCCTGCTTTTAATTTTATGTAAAAATTACTAACCCTGTTTACTTAACAAAGGAAACCCAGCCATGCGGATCTGGTTCATCACCATACTGAATAGCAACCAGTTTATTGTATATTTTTGTTGATATGGGCCCGGGTTTACCGTCCTTACAAAATGTATATCGCTTGTCTTTATCGATATCATAGATTTCGCCAATAGGTGAAATGATTGCAGCAGTACCACATGCACCAACCTCATCAAATGTTTCAAGCTCCTCAATATCAATCGGACGACGTTCAACATTTATTCCCATATCTTCGGCCAATTGCATAATACTCATATTGGTAATTGAAGGTAAAATCGACGATGATTTAGGTGTAATATAGGTATTGTCTTTTATTCCAAAAAAATTGGCAGCACCAATTTCGTCAATATATTTCTTCTCTTTTGAATCGAGATACATTGGCGAGCCATAACCTGCTTCTTTGGCTTTAACAACTCCTCGCAGGCTGGATGCATAATTTCCACCCACTTTAATATCACCGGTACCTAATGGTGCTGCACGATCCGAATCACGAACAACAGCAATTTTAACTGGGTTAAAGCCTTCTTTAAAATAAGGGCCAACAGGCGTTACAAATACTGCGAATAAAAACTCGTTAGCAGGTTTTACTCCGATTTCTGCTCCCGATCCTATGAGTAATGGACGGATATATAAAGCAGCACCCGTTCCGTGAGGCGGAACATATTGCTCATTTAGCAATACGGCTTTATCTATGGCTTCTTTAAAGATTTCTTTGGGTACTGGTTGCATATATACACCATGTGCAGAACGCTCCATGCGTTTAAAGTTCTCTTCCCAGCGGAACAACCTTATTTTTCCATCTTTACCACGGTAAGCTTTCATTCCTTCAAAAGCTTCTTGCCCATAATGTAAAGCTGTTGCCGAGATATGCAGGTTCAAATACTCTGAGGATGATACTTCTAACTCTCCCCATTTACCATCTCGATAATAGCATCTAATATTATAATCAGTTTTTCGGTAACCAAAAGGTAGTTTACTCCAATCTAAATTTAACATAACTATTCGTTTTAAATGAATAAAAATTATACTTCAAAGATATCAAAAAAACATCTTTTTAACAGGATATTTTACCTATTTCATAACATACACTACAAACAACATATTGCTAATCAACGTTCTATAAATATAAAAAGGCTGAAACAAAAATGAATCGGCTTTTAATAAAACATTGTATTCAGAAATATTAATTAATTCCTAAATTCTTCAATAATGCATCAATTTTGGGTTCTCTGCCTCTAAATGCAACATACATTTCCATGGCATCTTTGATACCATTTTTAGCCAATACGTTTTCTCTGAACGATTGAGCTGTTTCCTGATCAAAAATTCCATTTTCTTTAAAAGCTTCAAAAGCATCTTCGTCTAATACATTAGCCCAGGTATAAGAATAATATCCTGCATCATATCCACCCATAATATGATTAAAATAGGTGCTTCTGTAACGAGAGTATATTTCAGGAATTAAACCAATACTGTTCAGATATTCTTTTTCAAAATCCATAACATTTAAATCAGGATTTTCTTCGGTCATGGTATGGAATTTCATATCTAATAACGAAGCAGCTAATACTTCTGTTAAAGCAAATCCCTGGTTAAAATTAGCACTGGCATGTAATTTTTCAATCAACTCGTCTGGAATTACTTCACCGGTTTTATAATGCTTAGCATACATTTTTAACACATCCTTTTCAAAAGCCCAATGCTCCATAATTTGTGAGGGTAATTCAACAAAATCCCAGGCAATATTACTTGTAGTATACGAAGTTTCAGAAAATAAACCATCTAAAGCATGTCCAAATTCATGAAACATAGTTTCCACCTCATCTATACTTAATAAAGCTGGCTGATCACCACTTGGACGGGTAAAATTAGTTACATTATTTACCAAAGGAGCTACTTCTTTTCCATCTTTAGTATAATGATGTTCGCGAAATCCTCCACACCATGCACCGCCACGTTTACTAGCTCTTGGATGCATATCCATAAAAAATAAAGCAAGATGTGAGCCGTCAGCTTCTTTTACTTCGTAAACGGTAGTTTCGGGATGAGGAACAGGAATTCCTTCGATAGGAGTAAATGTTATACCATACAATTTATTAGCCACATCAAAAATACCCTGACGCACATTTTCCAGTTCAAAGTAAGGCCTTACTTCACTTTCATCTAAATCATATTTTTCTTTACGTAATTTTTCAGTGTAATAAAACCAATCGTGAGGAGCCAATTTAAAATCACCTCCTTCTTTATCAATCATAGCTTGCAAGGCAGCTCTTTCTTGTTTCACCTTAGGTAAAATACCATCCCATAATTGATTTAATAAATCAAAAACATTTTCAGGATTTTGAGCCATTCGATTTTCTGTACGTATAGAAGCATGATTATCATAACCTAATAATTTAGCTCGCTTTACCCGAAGATTTAAAATCTTAGCTAAATTCTCTTTATTATCGTACTCATCATCATGGTTTCCCTGATTCACATAAGCATCATAAATTTCTTTTCTTAATTTACGGTTATCTGCATATTGTAAAAATGGTATCATGCTTGGTTTTTGAATGGTAAAAACCCATTTTCCTTCTAAACTATCTTGAGCAGCAGTTTCAGCAGCTGCATCAATGGAAGCTTGTGGTAAACCGGCAAGATCTTCCTTGTTATCAATAACCAGTTTATATCTGTTTACTTCAGCTAAAATATTTTGGCTGTAATTTAAGGTTAAACCCGATAACTCCTGATTTATCTTCTTTAATTCTTCTTTTTTATCTTCAGACAAAGCCGCTCCGCTTTGTACAAAACCCTTATAATCACTTTCTAATAAGAAAAGCTGTTCTTCGTTTAAATCAAACTTTTCCTTATTTTCATAAACTGCTTTAAATCGCTCAAAATATCGGGGATCTAAATTAATCTCGTCGTAATGAGCAGATAATTTTGGGTAAATTTCCTGAGCAAGCTGTTGTATTTCATCTGAAATATTTACGCTGTTGAATGTTCCAAAAACAGTACTTACTTTACTTAATAACTCTCCGGCATAATATGCATCCTCAACCGTATTTTCATAGGTAGGCTCTTCAGAGTTTGTTATAATTGATTCCATCTCGTCCTTATGCTCTTTCATGGCTATCTCAAAAGCCTGGGCAAAATGTTCAATTTCTACTTGTTCAAAGGGCGGCACACCATAAGGAGTATCCCATTCACGTAATAAAGGATTGGTTTCCTTTTTACTACAGGATACCATAAATACCCCGATAATTAAAATGCTTAAAAAAAGTTTTTTCACAATATTTAAATTTAAAAGTTAATATATTCATTTATTTTTACTTTAATATTCGACAAAAATAGTTGTAAATAGTTTAATAAAAAGGCAAAAGTAAAGATATTTCGTTAAACACTTAAATATAATTTTAATCATTGTTAACCTTCCATTTTTTATTTATTTTATCAATCTAAGAATTAAAACTATTAAAACGATGAGTAATAA
>JAXHVS010000138.1:0-7806 GCA_034189025.1 Bacteroidota bacterium | reverse complement strand
GGTTAACTTTTTTTCTGCCCACTTATTACCAGTGGCATCGTAAATATACATAATTGTATCGGTATTTACAATTACCCGTGTAGGCAAATTTAAATGATTATATGTTCAATAAATAAAGCGGCAAAACCTATCTGTTCGCTATAATTGGTAAACCAACAGGCAGGTTTAAAGGGAATAATTTTCAAATCGGAACAGCCGGTTATCGCTAGTCCCGATAATCCCGATAGTTATTGGAATCGGGAGGCGGTGATCCACTGCTAAGCTGCATTACAACTTTTCTCATGAGCGGAATGGGAGTTGTTGAACTTAAAATACTTACTATAAAAATAGCAATAAATAATGCTAATGTATTATACCAAATTACAATTTCGGCAATGAAAGAAAACAGAAATACAATTTCCGCTTAGCGGGAGCGAGTAAATGTCGCCGAGCTAAGGTTTTGTCTTTTGCAGTCTTTTAATATCTTTTTATGCTTTCCTTCTTTTCTTGTTGCACGCGTTATAGACGTGCGCTAGTTGGATGACTATTTTATTTTGCCCACAGTATCGTTATTACCAATACCAAAAGTGTCGCACGAAGCTGCGCCTTACCTAATCGTAACTCAAAAAAAATTAACCCATCTCTTTTAAATGTTGATACACCTCTTCATAAACTTCATCAAAATACCGGTCGAGTTGGTGGTTTAGTCCACGGGCTCCGGCAACCACCTTTTGTGCCCATTCGAGATAAGCTAACTTCCTTTGAAGTGGCCAGGTGTCGGGCGGGTCAATTTTGAGGTCCATAATATTGCTTATTTTATCGGCAATTTTTAGTTTTTTAGCACGTACCGAAAGATTTGGAGTATGAATAATTTGGAGTTTTTTTCGTTCATCTACCGGAAGCGATTTATTATCCGAAACCTCCAGTACAGTTAGCAGAACATCTTCGCCAAAATCATGTAAAATAATCTCCGACAAACCTTTTATTTCTGTCTTATTGTTTGTGGTATCTTCAATGACATCGTGTAATAGTGCAGCTACCAGTAAATCGGTATCGTTCTCACCACACAGGGAAAGAATCTCGGCCACTTTTACCGGATGATTAATATAAGGAATCTTGCTCACTCCTTTTCGTAGCTGGTATTTATGCCTTTCTACGGCAAATGCAAATGCTTGGATTAGTTTTTGGTTACCTTGTTTCATCATTTTGCTTATACGGAAATCTTTTGGAAAAGATATATTAATATCAGGTAAATCACCCAATTAAAAAGAGTACTATTTAAACCAAAAGGCAACGAATTTGTTTACTTTATAAAACTTATGACAAAAATAATTTTTATTTGGATATTCATTTTTTTATCATTCCACACTTATTCGCAAGATACGATGCAATACAACAAGCTAACAACAGAAGAGGAACGGGTAATCATCCATAAAGGGACTGAAATGCCTTTTACAGGCAAATTTGTTCATCATAACGAAAAAGGTGTTTATACTTGTAAACGCTGCAATGCGGTTCTATACCATTCAAAAGATAAATTTGATGCACATTGTGGCTGGCCCAGCTTCGACGACGAAGTGGAGGGGGCCATAAAAAAAGTTACTGATGCCGATGGACGAAGGACCGAAATTATTTGTGCCAACTGTGGCGCTCATTTAGGTCATGTTTTTGTTGGTGAAGGCTTTACACCAAAGAATACAAGGCATTGTGTAAATTCCATCTCCCTGAAATTTATACCGGATAAAGAGAATGAATAGAATAAACACATATTCAATCAATTGAATACGCCGATGATGCAAATATTCACATACTTCTTAAAAAAAGTTTTGTAGTCGATTGGCAGTTAACAGTTGGCAGTTGGCAGTTGGCAGTACAACAAGACCATTTTTCAACAATAGAAACTTTGCGCCTTCGCGGTAAAAAATGATGAAAATAGAACACAAATTCAAAAAAATGAATACACAGATGATGCAGATATTCTCAGAGTTTCTTTAAAAAAAGTTTTTCAGCCGATTGGCAGGAAGGCAAGTTGGAATTTAGATTTACTAAAAAAGGAGTTATTCAAACAACAACTCCTTATTCAATTTTAAAAGGTTATTTCTTATTTAAAGGCTTTTTCTAACAAGCCATCTCCATTTAACTTTAAGCGGTCGAAATATTCCGGCACAGGTTTACCCATCAATTTATCGACATACAGTTTAGCCAGGTATTGTCCAAGCATAAATCCTTGTCCGCGTAAACCGATAAACAAACCATGTTCAGGGTCAATCAACATTCTAGGCTCAACATAGTAACCTGCCCAGATTGCCTGAAAACCTACAGATGATAAATTAGGAATCCAGTTCACAAACACTTCAGAAACAATTTCCAGGAAGTCCTGAGAATTAATTTTTAGGTTCTTGTCGGTTTCCATAGGCTCAATAGCCGGCGAAGCACAACCAATAATCTGGCCTGTCTCACCCAACTGTTGCCCGTAAACAGCCGTAAAGCCTTTATAGTTTCTTCGGTCAATAACCATTGACAGTGGTTTTCCATTAACACCCAACATAGGTAAGCGTCGCGTAATAAAGGCCTGGTGTTTTACCGGATAAATACCGGTTTGCAGCCCCAGCTTTTTAGCAAACTTATCGCCTTCATGGCCTAATGCGTTAATAAACACTTCTGTTTCGTATTCGACATAATCGTGATTATGGTCTCGAACAATCACATGGTAGGTATTACCGATTTTATTCACATCAATTAGTTCGCAATCTTCCTGAACCTCCCCGCCGTTTTCAATACCAATTTTACGAATCAGATCAATTACTCTTCCTGGAGTTGCCTGCCAACAATTTTTAGTAATTAATGCAGATTGATAGGTTTTTAACTCAGGGTTAAAATTCGGAGATATCTCTTTCTGAAAATCTTTAGGGTCGATCATCCGCGCATCCGACCATGCTATAGAAGCTTCCAGGTCTTTATATATCTTATCGTCATGGGCAAAAGTTACATATTTAATCGGGAGGAAATCAATATTCTGAATTCCCTGTAACTCTTTAAAAATTTCGAGATTATGATTAGCGATATCCGAAAGTTCCGGCAAGCTGAAATTGGGCCTTCCGCCGGCAATATTTCTCCACGAAGCTCCACGTCCGTAATTAATCATTACAGGCATCTGCCCTGCCTCGGCAAGGTAACGGAATAATGCACTACCTCCGATACCACCCCCGGCAACTAGCGATTGTACTTTAATTTTTTTACGTTCGGTTCCATTTATATGGGTAATCACTTTTTCGTGGGCATTCCGTGGATATAACTCACCTAAACCCAACTGATTGGATAAAGGCCCACGTGGAGTTGCATCGCCAACCAACGAAATACCATATTTTGGCAGTACGGTTTTTAACCGTTTAATACAACGTTTACCCCGACATGCCCCCATACCTAACCGTGTAGTATGCTTTACTTCATCGGTTGAGATATATTTCCTGTCGCCAATAACCGCTAAAATATCTTTCAGCTTCACATCATCACAATGACAAATATACTGTTCTACCTCAGTGTTATCTTTGGTATTTTTTAATTCAATCTTTTCCGGGTAGCTTTCTTTTACAATAAATCCGCGCACATCGGTTAAGTCTTCACCATGTACATCTAAAGATTTCACTCTGGCAACATTGGTTTTATTCTCCTTTTTCAGGATTTTTTCAATGATCCCTTCCCCGAGTTTTTTTCCGTTATTATCAACCAGAAACACTTCAGCTTTTTCTTCTGCCTCATACTCAATAGGTAAAAACAACCAATCTTTCTTGAGGTTATAACCAAAGATAGCCAGTCCGGGACATTGATACACACACTGCATACAACCGATACATTTATCAAAATCAATGTGAGGCACTGTGCTGGTTGATGATTTATTTATCGCTCCATGTGGGCAGGAGAAAGCACATGGATTACAAGCAAATCCGTAAAGACAATCAATAATAACAAACGGTTTCTCTTCTTGTCGTTCGGGTGTTGGCATATAAGGTTTATCCAGTACTTTAATAGGATGTTGCTGCGAATCTATATATTCTTTCGAGATTTTAAGATATTCATCATAATCATATCGAAGACCCAATTCATCAATAATTTCATGAGCCACTTGTTTACCACGCAATACTGCACTTGTTCCTTCGCCAATTCTAATGGCATCTCCGGCACCATAGCAATTGCGCCCAAAAATTTCTTTTCCTTTAATCAGCAATGCATCATCAGAAACCAATCCGGTACAAATATTAATGGCATCAATTCCATCGATTACCCGTTCGGTTCCGGGTATCGGCTCAAAATTTTCAGCATCAGCAACTACCGCTCCTACTATTCCGTCAAAATTTTCGTTAGGTATTGCTTTTATCAGAATGGTAGATGTAAGCACAGGAATTCCCAGCCTCCTTACACGGTTTGCCTGAACAGGAAATCCTCCTTCGTTAGGTTGTGCCTCAATGATAGCTTTTACATTAGCTCCGGCCTGCATTAGCTGGTACGATGTAAGGTACCCGATATTTCCGGCACCAACGGTTAATACATTTTTACCCAGCAAAGTAAACTCCTGGTTCATCATTTTTTGAACTACTGCAGCCGTATAAACTCCCGGCACATCATCATTTTCAAACGGAGGCATAAAAGGGACCGCTCCGGTAGCAATAATTAAATGTTCAGTATCCACATAATAAATTTCTTCGGTTTTAATATTTTTTACAGCCAATCGTTTACCTTCTAAAATATCCCATACGGTTGAATTCAGGAAAATTCCGTTATGATTGTTACCGGCTAATGTTTTGGCTATATCAAATCCTCGCATACCTCCAAATTTCTTCACTTTTTCGAAGAAAAAGAACTGATGGGTTTGCATTAAAAACTGGCCTCCAATCTGGTCGTTATTATCAATCACGATATTTCTGACTTTGTGGTCATTTAATATTTCGCGGGCAGCTAATCCTGCAGGCCCGGCACCAATTATTAACACATCGGTTTTGTATACCTTAAGCGATTCATCGGTAGTAATTTTTCTCACTTTCGGTTCATAATCCTGTGGTATTTCCTTTACCTCTTTTATATTATCAACCTTAGTAATACAAATTCGCCGAACAACGCCATCAACAAGCATTTCGCAAGCACCACATTTACCAATACCACATTCAAGGCTTCGATTACGATTTTCGAGACTGTGGCTATGAACCGGGAAACCAGCCTGATGCAATGCTGCGGCTATAGTAAAACCTCTTTCTGCTTCTACATCTTTACCATTATATTTAAAAGTTACTTTATCGGGGGATGGGATTTCCAGGATGGGGTGTTTATTTATTTTATACATAGGTCAAAATATTTTTAAAATTTTAGTGGCCTAAAGTAACTACGCATCAACAAAAAATCATATGATTTTTGTCAGGGAGAATAAAAAAACACCTCCCAGTGAATAAGGAATATTATGAGAATTAAGGAAAAAAGATTAAAAGACAAACTAAACAAAAATTTTCATCTCCACATTTTCGGCATTTGCATATTTAACAAGATAGTCCTTCAATTGATTTAGATAAATCTCTAAATCATTTTTCCCGCTAAAGGATATGATATTCATCGAAAGATTTTCTGTTTCAGAAGTAATTTTCACTCTTTCCGAATCGCTTGTGGGGCTGCCAAACTTACCTTTCTGATCTTCAAATACCGGGAGGTTTTCAATATTTAATACCCCACGCCCAATACCATAATATACATCCTCTTTGGAGCCTATCGTAAATTGAACCGGAGGCTGTAATTTAGAAATATCAAAAGCACAAATAGAATAAAAAGAAGTAATCGAAACCAGGTTATTGATATCCACAATATTATTGATTTTATAAATTCCTTTTTCTTTTACGATACGCCGCAACAATGCTTCGGATGATAAACGGTAACGAGCAGGGTCTTTGCCTAAAACCTTATATGCTTTTCGGGAATCGGCAATGGGTGGTAACTTTGAAATATCCTGTACAGTATAATTTTTTGAAAAATCATTACAAGCATTATCTAATAGTTGATGTAATTCATCATCAGATTCTTTTACCTGAACCTTTGATTGTATACTTCCAATAGCTAAATTCTTTAACTTATCTTTTAAAATATCGGCAATACGAATTTTTATCATACGGCATTTTTGTTTTGTTTTGTTTCGTTTCGTTATATCTTTAATAAAAATAAACACTTTACATTTTTACTTGTTGTAAAGATAAGTATCAATTAAAAAATAAATATGGAACATGCTGTAAAAATTCTAAAAACGGAAAAAATAACTCATGATGTAAAACATTTTGTTTTAGAAAAACCTGAAGGATACACTTTTGAGCCAGGACAGGCTACCGCTTTATCTATCAATAAAAAAGGGCATGAAGATGAAAAACGCCCTTTCACATTTACCTCATTAAACAGTGATCCTCATCTGGAATTAATCATTAAGATTTATGATGATCATGATGGAGTAACCAAAGAGTTGGGGAAATTACAAAAATCCGATAAACTGATTATCGGGCCTCCTTGGGGTACTATCCAATATAAAGGCCCCGGATACTTTATTGCCGGTGGAGCAGGAATAACTCCGTTTATTGCCATTTTAAGGCATCTGCAAAAAGAAAATCAGTTAAAGGATAATATCCTTTATTTTTCCAATAAAACAACAAAAGATATTATTCTGAAAGAGGAATTTGAAAAGATGTTGGGAAAAAATTTTGTGAATGTAATTACCCATGAAAAGACGAATGAATATATTAACGGCTTTATCGACAAAGACTTTTTAAAAGAGAAGATCAATGATTTTTCAAAACATTTTTACATCTGCGGCCCACCCAAAATGACGGAAAGTATACAGGAAGCATTACAAAATCTGGGAGCAAAGCCCGATGCTTTGGTGTTTGAATAAGAATAGAACATATATTCAGTGAATTGAATAGACAAGATTCTGTAACCAACGGGAGTATAAGTTCCAGGTAGTCATGGAAATAAAGTCAGAGGCAGTTGGCAGGAAACAGTTGGCAGGAGGCAGTATAACTATACCAAATTTTTAACAATAAAAACTTTGTGATTTGGCGTCACTGCCTACCGGAAGGTAGGTTCGCAGTAAAAAAGGTCATAAGCCAACAAGGCTGAAAGACACAAAAAAAGGCTCGAAGAATCGAGCCTTGCACAGATTAACCGCGGAATTATTCATTATCAACAAAGAAATCTTTTACACTTGTTTTAAAGTTATCAAAATCCTTTTCAAATTCGGATTTAAATGCTTGCCATTCTTCTTTTGATTTAACTTCTGCTTCATCAAATCTTTTTTGCAGTTCGTCTCTCTTTGTTTTTAGTTTATCAAGAGCCTCTTGCTGTCCCTGAGAAATTTTAGTTTTTTGGCTTTCAATTTCCTGGTTAAGCTTTTCAATTTTTTGATCAAAATCTGCAATTGCATTATCCAAATCGCTTTTTAATTTATCTTTCTGAGCCTCCAAAAGTTCGTCAGCTTCTTCGCCAACATCTTTTAATTCCTGTTTTACTTCATCTTCCTTATCTTCTTCCTTTGGTTTTTGATTGCAACCCGAAAATAAAAACATAAGTGCTAAAGCACTAACTGCAAAAATTTTAATCTTTTTATCAATCATAATTATATCCTTTCTTTTTATTTAAAATAATGATTATCGTATTCTATACCTAAACTCATTTTTACATGTTGTACCTGCCATCAACAGCCTATCGAATAAGGCTTCGCCAAAATATCGCCGATTAAAATTATAGCAAAATTCATTGAGATAACCTTGTAAATACTCTGGCTTTATGTTGTGGTGAACATCTAAC
>JAXHVS010000137.1:0-11537 GCA_034189025.1 Bacteroidota bacterium | reverse complement strand
CCTGAATTTGTATTTGACAAGAAAACTCGTAAACCAACAATAATAAAATGACCAAAGGCAAAGAATCCAAACCACATATAGGAATATACGGCAGAAGGAACAACGGAAAAAGCTCACTCATTAATCGGTTGGCAGGACAGGATATTGCCATTGTTTCCGATTATGCCGGTACCACAACCGACCCTGTAAAAAAATCGTTCGAAATAACAGGCTTTGGGCCAGTCATCTTAATCGATACAGCCGGAATTGATGATGAAGGAGATTTGGGAACCAAACGAATTGAAAAAACACTGGCAACCATTAAAATTGTTGATCTAGCCATCCTGGTAATTACCCATAATACGTTTGGCGATTTTGAAGAGAAACTTATTGAAGAATTTAAAAATACCGATACCCCCTTTTTCATTGTACATAATAAATCGGATTTACAACCACTTGATGAAAATACCAGAACAAAAATTGTTGCTCAAACGCAATCGGATATTATTGAATTTGAAACAATTCAAGCCCAAAATCTTGAAAAGTTAATAAAGAAAATAAAAGTTACCATACCCGAATCAGCTTATACCAATCCTTCTTTAGTGGGCGATTTGCTCTCTTATGGAGACATAGTATTACTTATTACTCCTATTGATATTGAAGCGCCGGCAGGTCGGCTCATTCTGCCACAAGTACAAGCTATACGCGATATTTTAGATAACGATGCAGTAGCCATTGTATTAAAAGAACGGGAAGTAGATTCTTTCCTTCGTAAAACAGGAATTACCCCTGCGCTTGCCATTACCGACAGCCAGATATTTAACAAAGCGGATGCTTCGGTTCCTGAAAATGTGCCTTTAACCAGTTTTAGCATTGTGCTTGCTAAGTTTAAAGGTGATTTTGAAAATTATTTGAAAGGAACTCCTAAAATAGCCGATTTACAAGATGGCGGCCGGATATTGATGCTGGAATCATGTACGCACCACGTATCATGTGATGATATCGGAAGAGTAAAAATTCCAAGATGGCTGACCAACTTTACCGGGAAAAAACTGGAATATGATGTGGTTGCCGGATTAGATAAGCTCCCGCGAGACATTTCTGATTATTCGTTGGTTATTCAATGTGGCGGCTGTGTAATTACCCGCAAACAATTGATTAACCGTTTACGCCCTGCCATTGAGGCCGGTGTTCCGGTAACCAATTACGGAATGGCCATAGCTTATGTGCAGGGAATTTACCAAAGAGCTATCGAGCCCTTTACCAAAACCACCCATTCGGCAACAGAGTATCTATAAGATTATACCTAATTTTTAGCGGGCTTGTATAGAGGAAGAGTAAACGTAATAGTCGTTCCTTGATTTATTTTACTATCGATAAAAATTTCACCACGATTAATTTTAACAAATTCTTTGCAAAAGAATAAGCCCAATCCTTTGCCGGATTCTCCTTTAGTCCCATTTCCGTTACAATGGGCTATCTCAAATACCTTTTCTTTATATTTTTCTTCAATACCAATACCCGTATCTTTTACACTAATTTCTGCCATATCAGATTTTACCGATAGCTCAACCTTAACGGTTCCTCCATCGGGAGTAAACTTTATGGCATTATTTAAAAGATTTCTTAATACGGCATGAATCATATTTTTATCTGCAAAAGTTAATACATCTTCTTTAACTTCGTTTATCAATTTAATATTTTTTAGTTCAGCTGCTGATTGATATAACGCTAAGGCTTCAGTAGCCAATTCCTTAACATTAATCATTTGTGGCTTATATGGGATTCTTCCCTGTTGGCTTAAAGCCCAGTTTAACAGATTGTCGATTAATGTTAACAGGTTGGTAACAGAAAGTTCGAGGGTTTTAGATAATTTTTTTAACGAATCGTAATCCTGCTCTTCAATCCATATGGGGATCAATTGGGCAATACTGTCGATCGATATTAGCGGGCTACGCAGATCGTGGGCAATGATTTGAAAAAGTTTATCTTTCGTTTTATTGGCTTCGAGTAATTCACTGTTTTGTTTGGCAATTTCAATCTGTTGATTACTAATTTTTTTATTTTGTGATGATAATAATTGGTTGATTTTATTCCGCTTTTTACTCTCATTCCAAAAATAAATAATAAACCCAATCGCTAAAATAATGGCTGCAACTAATACAACCCGCTGAAATTTTGCCTGCTTATTTGCTATTTCATTTTTTGCAAGTTGTGTTTGTTGTAAATCTTTTTCTTGTTTTAGTAATGCTATCTCCTGCTCCCTCTGTTTAGCTTCATATTTTTTTTCCAGTTCAATTATTTGGGCTTTTCGATTCAGGCTAAAAATACTGTCCTCATAATAAACATAATCCTTCAAATATTGCAGTGCCTTTTCGGCATTTCCTAATTGCTCATATACCTCACAAAGGTTTTTTGATAACCGGTGCTGTTTTCTGATATCTTTTATTTCCTTTGCTAGGGCATAGCTTTCCTCGAGATATTTAATACCCTTTTTATAATCTCCTTCTTTAATATACGTATTTCCCAAACACTGAATAGAGTATACCATAAGTTCTTTATCTCCCACTTGCTTACCTAATTCAATGGCCTTTAAAGCATATTTTTTAGCGTCCCCAAATCGTTCCATTTGTTCGCTGTTAGCTGCTAAATTATGATACAACAAAAAACGATCGTACCTATTTGATTCGTCTTGTAAAGCCTGCATCGCCTTTAAAAAATATTCGTTGGATTTTTGATAATATTCCGGATCAGACTCTATAAATGCAAATTCGCGATAAATATTCCCAATATTCATATATACCGTATGAATCTCATTTGTTAATCCTGACTTGTCTCGTAATTCAAGATTTTTTTGATAATAACTCAATGCGTCCTCAAATTTCCCCAGATTATAATACAGGACTCCTAAATTATTATATAAAGAAATTATTTTTAACGTATCGTTAATACTTTTAAAAATTTCTAACGCTTCAAGAAAACAACCTACTGACCTATCGAAACTTCCAAAGCGTTTGTAAACATTCCCTAACCGGTTAAGATTAATTGCACGCTCATAATCCAGTGCCAGGCTATCGAAAATGGCTAATGATTTATTATAATAAAAAAGGGCAGAATCGTATTCAGCCTGGTATTTATAAACAACACCTAACTGGCTTAATGCCGAAGCATATCCTTTGGTATAATCAATATCCTGAGCAATTCGAAGTGCTTTTTTAACAATAACATATGCTGAGTCGGTGCTGTATTTATAAGTTTTATAAGATAAATCGGTAAGCCGGTCTACTTTAACCGAATCATCGGGCAAACTATAAATGGCCTTTTTAAGACTATCCAGATTAGAACAATAGGATTCTTTCCCTGGAAAAAATCCCAGAACTATCTGAATAATTAATAACAGGAGCCATTTTCTCATTTCAAACAAAAGAATTAATCAACCTCTCCACTCCCTATTCCTGTCTTACCCTCTCCGTCAGGTTCTCCGTTTTTTAATGTATTATCGTAATTTTTAACAAGAATTTTAATTTTTTCCAGTTCTTCTACTTTTCCAGGAGTTAATTCAATAGTAAACTCCTCCAGTTTCTCCGGCTCTACATCTATCAAATCTTTCTTTTCACGAAGCTTGATTCTTACCTCCCAGTAACCACCGGTAAATTTTTGTTCTATAGCTTCTTTATAACAAACACCGGGCGTTTTAACCAAAACTTCCAACCGATAATCGGTAGTACCTTTTTTATAAAATAGATTAAAATAAGGGTAGTATAATTTCATGCCATGAAATTTTTTGGAATTTAATCATGGTTTAAAGTTAATATAAAAAAAAAATCTTCCAATTTTTAAACAAAAAAACTGACAATTAACTTATGCGTAATAAATTAACTGCCTTTGCCATTCAAAAAGAGCTACAGCCAAAGCATGAGAAACATTTAGCGAAGAGTTATTACCCAACATCGGAATATGTACAATCTTACTGCACTTATCCAATACGGAATGGCTAATACCAGATACCTCATTCCCGACAAATAAAACAATTTTTTTGGGTAACCGGGTTTGAAAAATATTTTTGGAATCACTGGAAGTTTCTACGGCAACCCATTGATAACCTGGAGGTATTATGGTTTCGAATGTTTCCGGTTTACAAAATTGAAAGTTTACAGACTCATAACTAGAGGAAGCGGTTTTTTTAACCTTCGACATACGAATATTTTCCATACTGGTAACAAATAGTATCTGCTGACAACCTGTATTATCCGCCAAACGGATTATATTTCCCATGTTTTCGGGCGTTTTAATCTGATACCCAACAATTATGGGAGGGAAAATAGGTTTAGGGTAGCCGGTATTGTGAAATAATTTTGAAGATTCCAATGTTCGCTTACCCATTACAAATCAGAAATTACCAGATCCATCTTTATGTCATACTGGTCTGCAGGAACGCTCTCCAGCATCTGAAAATCAAAGCATACTCCAACCTTTAGCGCATTGGTTTTGCTTAATAATTTATCGTAGTATGCTTTACCCCGCCCAAGCCGATTATTCTGTTTATCAAATGCTACACCAGGAACAATAATCAAATCAATTTTATCAAGAGATTTCTTATAAAGCGACTTTGGCTCTTTAATCCCAAAAGCAGTCCCTTCAATCATATCATCCAAACCTTTAAAAACCCTGGGTTCTAACTCATCGCCTTTAACCGATGGCAGAAGAATTAATTTTTCTTTAAACCACTTTAAAACAAAATCATGGGTAAATACTTCATCATCCATAGACCAGTATGCCATTATGGTTTCGGCTTGCTGAAATTCATTTAATTTTTCGGCCTGATCAAAAATTATTTTTGATTTTGCTTGTTTTGTTTCAAGTGAATAATCTTTTTTCAATTGCTTGATATACTTTCTGATTTCATTTTTTTGCTGATTAATCATAATTGAAAAAATTATACAATTAACTTATATCCTTTACCATGAATATTTAAAATTTGAACAGATGGATCATCCTTTAAATATTTTCTAAGCTTGGTAATATAAACATCCATGCTGCGTGCATTAAAATAACTATCTTCCTGCCAAATAGTTTTTAGAGCAAAATTACGTTCTAAAACATTATTCATATTATTGCATAACAACTTAAGCAGCTCCGATTCTTTTGTAGTTAATTTTTGTGTTTTATCGCCATACTGAAGGATTTGCTTTTGCGAATCGAAAACATATTTGCCAATAGAATATTTTTCGTTTTGCTCAGAAATATTGTTGGATTCTGTACGCCGCAAAATAGCTTTAATTCTAAATAGCAGCTCTTCCATACTAAAAGGTTTAGTCATATAATCGTCGGCTCCTAAAGAAAATCCTTCAATAACATCTTCTTTTAATGATTTTGCCGTAAGAAAAATAAACGGAATGGCCGAATTAATTTTCCTTATCTCTCTGGCCAATGTAAAACCGTCCATTTTAGGCATCATAATATCCAAAATACATAAATTATAACCATGCTTTTTAAAACCTTCAAGAGCCAATTCTCCATTAATATAAAGGTCGGTCTTAATTCCTTTAGCAATCAGGTACTCTTTTAATAAAGCGCCAAGATTCTCATCATCTTCGGCTAATAAAATTTTAACATTGTTATCATCCATTGTTTGTTTGATTATTTGGAATAAATATTTTAAAAGTTGTTCCTTTTTTTAATTCAGATTCCACTTCAATGGAACCATTATGTTCTTCTACAATTTTTTTTACATAACTCAATCCTAACCCAAATCCTTTTACATCATGCACATTACCTGTTGAAACCCTATAAAACTGATCAAAAACTTTTTTCTGATCTTGTTTCCTTATTCCAATCCCCTTATCTGCAATAAAAATATTGATACCTTCTTTATTATTCGTAGTTGAAATCGTAATTTCAGGAATACCATCACTATATTTTACTGCATTATCGAGCAAGTTAAAAATAATATTTGTAAAGTGTACTTCATCGACCCAAAAAATAGAATTATTGGCATTTAAGTTTTGAATAATTTGCCCATTGCGGTTTTTTACCTGAATATCAAAGTTATTTACTACATTTTCAATAATATGATGCAAATTCAGTTCTTTGCGTTTAAGTTTTATTTGTCCTTGATCAAATAATGCTGTTTTAAGCACTTTTTCAACCTGGTAACTCAACCGTTTACTTTCATCATCGATTATACCAGAAATATAATCCATATTTTTTGTTTCTATCGGGATGCTTTTATCTTTTAACATTTGTGAAGCAAGTGAAATAGTAGATATCGGAGTTTTTAATTCATGAGTCATATTATTCACAAAATCATTCTTTATTTGGGAAAGTCTTTTTTGTTTAAACATAATGTGTATCGACAATGAGAAACCCATGATAATGACCAGGGTAAGAAAGATAGAAGAAAAAGCCATAAATCCAGTAGATTTAAAAATGAAAGTTCTTTCGTCTGGGAAGTAAATGTTGAGAAAATTATTTTTTGCAAATACATCGTTTGGGAAAAGCCTGCTGGAAAATCTTTCCACATCAGCATTTGTATTGTAATGATCCGATTGGTATACTATTTCTTCATTATTGCGAGTAACGGCATACTCAACATTTATATCAATACCAAGGTTATTAAAAGTTTTATGAATAATTTCATCAATAGTTTTCTTATCAATACGATCTTTTAAATCAACATCAATCTGGATTAATTTATTTACAATATTTTCAACAAAAACGGTTCTGTTATCTAATTTTTCACTAAAATCTGAGGTTATTTGTAACTTCCCTAACGATTGTTTTTTTTTCTGATCACCAAATTGCATATTGGTAATATTATTAAACTGCATATTTTGTGAACTTAAAGCCTGAAGTTGTTTGTTAATACTTAACGAATCAGTATTTCGAAAAATAAAAATTTCTTTTTCTTTATCGGTTGTTGACAAACTAAATGCACGTTGGTTAATCTCATTTAACCGATAGTTAACCGAAGGGCTACCCGATATAGAGATATCCTGATAAGGTTCAATTTCATTTACAACTTTATAAACCATTTCGCGGTTTTCAATCTCTTTTACAATATTATCCAACCCGTTACTTACCAGTTGTTTAAATTGCTCATGTTTAATTTCAATCGCATTTTTAATCCAGTAAACCTGAACAAATATTAAACCTATAAGCGTGATTGATAATACTACCGTAATAATCCAAAGGGTTCTTTTTTGCATAACAATGCAAATATAAGTGCTTGAAGTATTAGAAATGAATTATTTAACATTATTTAACATAGGTTTAAATAACTTAACCATTGTTTGCTATACTTTTGTTAATGAAAACAAAGAGCAGAAATGCAAAATTTTTATTCGTAGATTAGATTTTAGGGTTAGGAAAGAGAGAAATTATTCTCTCTTTCTTTTTTTAAAAGGTAAACATATTAAATAACTTACTATTAAGATTCTCTATAGAAAATGCAGTAATTACAATATTTATCTTTTTAATATTTAGGATAAGATCACTAATATTATTAAAATTATCCTCACCAGATATCTTTAAAATATAATCGATATTTTTAAAATCAGGCAAAAGAAATCCTTTTTCAGATTTATTGGAAATAAGATGATAACTTAACCCATAATCATCCTCAAAATGATACATCGAATAACTTACTTCAACTTTGAGCTTAGGGTGATTGATTTTAAAATCATTGGCCTTAGTCAAATTCCAACCCAATAATTGATTTAGTGCCCAACTAATTCTATAATCGTTTTCATGCGAAGCAATTCCGATTAAATAATATCCGTTATCGTAATCAAACGATAATTTATGTACTTTCTTTTTTAAGTTCATAATAAATAATTATAAACGAATATAGAAATTATTTTAAAGAAATAAACAGAATAAAGTTATTTTTACTACTTATTGCGAGATACTGATTATTTTGTCTAAAGCCATCTGTGAGGCATTTTGTTGCGCTTCTTTTTTTGAAGTTCCTTTACCGGTACCTAAAATTTCATCATCCACTTTAATGGTTGAAGTAAAAAATTGTATAGCCGTTTCTGTACTTTCAATTTCTTCATCGATAAACTTAACACTCAACTTATTTTTCTGCGCCCATTCAATAATCTGGCTTTTGTAATCAGAATCATTGTTTATCAACTCGTAAAGATTAATATTCCCTTTAATTACGCGTTCCAGGATAAACTTTTTTGTTTTACGATATCCTTTATCAATATATATTGCACCAATAAACGCTTCCAAAGCATTTCCATAAATATTTTTTGTACCATTCATTTTTGTTTGCGCAACAATATGATACTGTAAACCAAGATTAAGCGCTATTTCATTCAGTTGTTCACGACTAACAATCTTGGATCTCATTTTAGTTAAAAAACCTTCTTGCTTGTAAGGAAAATAAGAAAACAGATAATCAGCAATAATGGCAGCAAGTATCGCATCTCCCAGAAATTCGAGCCGCTCATTATTAATAAATTGATGATTTTCAGATACGATTGAAGCTGATTTATGGGTAAATGCTATTTGATAAACCTTAATATTAACAGGATACATTCCTGTTAAAAAATGTATCAGTTTATAAAACTTTTTATTGTTTGAAAAGATATATTTTAATGGAGGGATATACGCAAGTCTCAACTTTTCTTATTCAACAAATTTACTAATAATAATAGATGCATTATGTCCACCAAATCCAAAAGTATTACTTAATGCAGTACGTATTTTACGTTCTTGTGCTTTATGTAATGTTAAATTAAATTTACGATCAATCTCAGGATCCCATTCTTGATGATTAATGGTTGGCGGAACTATATCTTTATTAATTGCACAAAGTGCAGCAAGTATTTCAGCAGCTCCGGCGGCACCAAGCAAATGCCCAGTCATCGATTTGGTTGAGCTGATATTCATTTTATAAGCTTGCTCACCAAATATTTCTTTAATACCTTTAAGTTCCGCTACATCTCCTCGAGGAGTAGCAGTTCCATGGACATTGATATAATCAATTTCATTGGCATTCATTTTTGCATCATCAAGTGCGTTTCGCATTACATTCATTGCGCCTAATCCTTCAGGATGTGGAGCTGTAAGATGATGTGCATCAGCAGACATTCCTCCACCTTTTACTTCAGCATAAATTTTTGCACCCCGCTTTTTTGCATGTTCTAATTCTTCAAAAATTAAAGCAGCACCACCTTCACCCATAACAAAACCGTCACGGGTATTACAAAATGGACGAGATGCTGTTTTATATTCATCATTTTTAGATGAAATTGCTTGCATAGAACTAAAACCACCCATTCCTGCTTCGTTAATAGAAGCTTCTGATCCGCCCGTAATAAACATATCGGCTTTACCTAAACGTAAATAGGTAAGCGCATCAATCATCGCATTCGTTGATGATGCACAGGCAGAAACGGTTGTAAAATTAGGCCCACGGAAATTATATTTCATCGAAATATGCCCGGAGGCAATATCAGAAATCATTTTAGGAATAAAGAAAGGGCTAAATCGAGGTGTCCCATCTCCCTGAACAAAGTTTCTAACTTCATCAAGAAAAGTATTAATACCTCCAATTCCAGAACCCCAAATTACTCCTGCTCTATCATGATTTAATTTTTCTAGATCTACGCCAGAATCCCTAATTGCCTGATCGGCAGCATATAGTGCAAACTGGGTAAAAAGATCCAATTTTCGAACCTCTTTACGGTCGAAATGATCTTTAGGATCAAAATTTTTTACTTCACAAGCAAATCTTGTTTTAAATTTTGATGCATCGAAATGAGTAATAAGGTCAGAGCCACTTACTCCGTTTATTAAATTGTCCCAATATTCATCAACATTGTTTCCAATAGGTGTAATTGCTCCCAGGCCTGTAATTACAACACGTTTAAACTCCATAGCATAAAAATTTAAAACAAGATTTAAGAAATATTAACAATTACTTAGCGTGCTCTTCAATGTATTTAGTAGCATCACCAACAGTACCGATATTCTCTGCTTGATCATCAGGAATTGAAATATTAAATTCTTTTTCAAATTCCATTATTAACTCAACAGTGTCAAGTGAATCAGCACCTAAATCATTTGTAAAACTAGCTTCAGGTGTTACTTCGTTTTCATCAACTCCTAACTTATCAACAATAATCGCTTTTACTCTTGATGCAATATCAGACATAACTTTAAGTTTTAATTAATAATTAAGTTTAATTTTAACAGTGCAAAGAAATATAATTAACTAGTAGAAATCAAAAATATTTCTTTATTTTTTGATGCAAAAATAATCTTTTTTGGTTTTTTAAAGCCATTTTTGCATTAATTTTTAACTTTTTTAAGAATAATAAATAAATATTATTTAACTTAACACACACATTATGAACAAAATAGCTGTATTCGCATCGGGTACTGGAACCAATGCCGAAAACCTAATCCATTATTTCAAAGAAAATAAAAAAATTGAGATTTCGTACCTTTTTTCGAACAATAAAAATGCATACGTTGTTCAAAGAGCTAAAAATCATAATATTAAATACCATATTTTTTCTCGAAAAGAATTTTATAACACGACAAATATTCTTCAAATTTTACAAAAAAATAATATTGATTTCATCATATTAGCCGGTTTTTTATGGTTGATACCCGATTATTTAGTTAAAAATTATCCAAACAGAATTGTTAACATTCATCCTGCACTGCTTCCAAAATATGGCGGAAAAGGAATGTATGGGATGAATGTTCATAAAGCGGTACTTAAAAATAATGAAAAAGAAACAGGTATAACCATCCATTATGTAAATAATGAATATGATAATGGAGATATTATTTTCCAGGCAAAATGTCCGATAAATAACGATGATACAGCTGAAACCATTGCAAAGAAAGTGCACGCACTGGAATACGAACACTTTCCTAAAATTGTTGAGAAAATTATTTCCGACTTATAAATCATCATATTTACGCCCAATATTAAAATTAAGGCCAAAATTAACAATAAAAGGCTGATAATCAAAATGTAAATCGTCAACATAAAATCCAAATTGAGCTACAAATTTTACCCACTTATAACCAATTTTGGACGTAATTATCGGCTCGAAAAAGGTATTATACCACCTGTTTCAAAAGTATCTCCATTTGGTGTCATTTTCACTAAAACAAACCGAGGAGAGAAACTGCCATTGAAAATTCCTGTGGCAACACCAATACCCGGCTGAACAAAAATTCTTTGCATATCCGCATCAGTGATTCTTTCTTCTTGAGAATTTGTATCATAAAAACCCTCTGTTTTACCAAATCCATAACCACCATAAATCTCATAGCGGACATTCTCTCCAATTTTCTCATAATATCCCAATCCTGCTTCAATAAAAGCATGTTTATGAAAATCATCGGTGGTATCATTGGTTTCGTTCCCATAACTACCATTCACCATAATTCCAAAATGGTCGGTAATGGCATAAGCAGTTTGTGCATCAAAGTTGCTGGTTCCGGTAGCAACAGTAGCCTGAAATTATCCCTGGTTACTGAACATGGGTGAGTTTGCCATATTGGGAATATATTCAGGTGAACAT
>JAXHVS010000136.1:0-18506 GCA_034189025.1 Bacteroidota bacterium | reverse complement strand
CTATCCAAAGAGATGACCGATATTGGTGATATGTGGAGAGACTTTTCATCCATGGCAGCAAAAATTTGTAAAGGAAGATCAGCAGATGAAGACGGATACAATACTACCGCTAATTTATTACTCGACATTGCTGACAGGGAAGAACAACTGTTTACCAAACTGAAGAAACTAATAAAAAATGCATAACAACAAACATATCATTGAAATAAAGCATCTTACAAAAATTTACAAAGGATCATCAACACCAGCTATTGATGATATCAACCTGGATATTTCAACCGGTGAAATTTTTGGACTGCTGGGCCCCAATGGAGCGGGTAAAACAACCACCATTTCCATTTTATGCGGGCTATTTGCCCCCACCTCGGGCAATGTTTTTATTGATGGTATGGATTACCAACATGCTTCTGAAAACATAAAAAATATAATTGGCGTAGTTCCCCAAGATATTGCACTTTACCCTACGCTTACTGCCAGGGAAAATTTAGCATTTTTTGGGCATCTTTACGGATTAAAGGGCAAAAAACTAAAATCAAGAATTGATGAATGCCTCGAACTTTTCGGACTGGAGAAAAATGCGGGTAAAAGAATAAAAACTTTTTCCGGGGGAATGAAAAGGCGGATAAACCTCATCGCCGGTATCCTTCACAAACCTAAAATCATTTTTCTGGATGAGCCAACCGTAGGCGTTGACGTGCAATCCAGAAATGTAATACTGGAATATCTTAGAAATATTAATAAAGAAGGGACAACCCTTATTTATACGTCGCATTATATGGAAGAAGCTGAAAATTTCTGCTCAAAAGTTGCCATTATTGATAAAGGAGAAATTCTTATTGAAGGGAAACCCAAAGATTTAATCAAAAGCAAAAATGAATTTACAGACCTGGAAAGTATATTTTTGCAATTAACCGGACGCGCATTACGCGATAAATAAAAGATATCTTTATGTTAAGATTAATAACATCCATATATAAAGAATTTTTAGTACTAATAAGAGACCGTGCCGGATTGGCCATTCTTTTTATTATGCCTTTATTTCTTATCATTATCATGACCCTCATCCAGGATGCTACCTTCAGGTCGATTAAAGAGGCTAATATTTCAATGATTTTGGTAAACAACGACAACGACAGCCTGGGTGCTGCTATTAGCAATGGTTTATACGAATCGGATTTTTTTCAGATTGTTGAAACAATGGATGGTGAGCCAATTACTGAGGATATGGCTCAACAGGCAGTTGCACAGGGAAAATACAAAATCGGGATTGTAATTCCCGAAAGAGCTACTGAAGCAATTCGTGAAAATGTAAAAGCATTAATCAATAAATCTTTTTCCAGTTTTAATATCCCAGGGGCAAAAAGGAGAACCCGTAAAAGCTCCATTGACATTAAAATTTATATCGACCCGGCGACAAGCCAATCTTTTAAAAACACACTCATGAGCTCTTTAAAAGAATTTACCGCAGAACTGGAAATCAAATTATTTTTTCAAAACTTTTCGTCTACCCTTGCCGGCATGTTTCCTGATCAGGACCCAATAGAGTTTGAGAATTTCCAGACTATTAACTATGAAGAAATATATGCATCTACAACCGGAGATGAAATATTACCCAACTCGGTACAACATAATGTTCCTGCATGGACAATGTTTGCTATATTTTTTATTGTATTACCATTGGCCGGAAATATTATTAAAGAACGCGATGAGGGAAGTGTTGTAAGACTAAAGACGATGCCTGGCTCCTATGTTACCGTTATGTTTAGCAAAATATTTATTTACCTGGCGGTTGCCATGGTACAATTTATTTTAATGCTTATGGTTGGTAGATATTTATTACCTGCTATGGGATTACCTCAACTTGAAATAGGCCCGCATAAAATAGCACTAATAGCCTTAGCTATTGCTTCGGGATTTGCAGCTACAGGTTTTGGAGTTGCTATTGGAACTATTGCAACTACACACGAACAAGCATCAACGTTTGGTGCCGTTTCCATAATTATTTTTGCTGCATTGGGTGGAATTTGGGTTCCGGTTTATATAATGCCACACACCATTAGAATTATCAGCGAATTTTCACCATTATATTGGGGGTTAAACGGATTTTATGATATATTCCTGCGAAATGGAAATATTGTAGCTGTTTTACCTGAAATTTTCAAACTTATCTTTTTCTTTGCAGTTATGCTTTTAATTGCTATAGGATATAATAAAATGAACCATGCAAAATAGAAATTTTAGTAAAAATAAATTTCCCTTGAAGAAAAAAATAATCAATAAAACAGAAATTATTATACGGTTTAGTGAGGTTGATTCCATGGGCATTGTATGGCATGGAAATTATGCAAAATATTTCGAAGACGGTAGAGAATCTTTTGGTAACCAATATGGAATAAGCTACTTGGATATATACAAAAACAAACTGCTAACACCATTGGTTAAACTTGATTTCGAATATAAATGTGCATTGGAATATGGCGATACTGCGGTTATTGAAACAGAATACATTGACCACGAAGCAGCAAAAATCCATTTTAAATACACCATATATAACAAAAAAAATAATCAGGTGGCAGTAACGGGTGAAAGTATCCAGGTATTTTTAAATACCAGCCGGGAACTTTTGCTTACACCACCGCCTTTTTTTACCGAATGGAAAAAGAAAATGGGAATCATTGAATAATTAAATAAAATAATGGATACAATTTATACCGTTTCAAATAACATTATCACATCGCTCGGATTTTCATCCAAAGAAAATTTCGATGCACTAAAAAAAGGTGTATCAGGGATAAAAGAAACTTCCGACCCTGAAATTACCCAAATCCCGTTAAATGTATCTCGAGTTGATTCGGAAAAACTAACTAATGAATTTAGCCAGATTGGAAATCATGCGGATTATACCCGGCTGGAACAGTTAATGATTTTATCGATACATGGTGCATTAAAACAAACGGATATAGACGCATCATCAGTTGAAACCATTTTTATTCTTTCTACTACCAAAGGAAATATCGACCTGTTAGAAAAGAATAATCTTGCTTTTGGAAAAGATAGAATTCATTTATGGAAGTTGGGAGAAGTGATTCGCAATTTTTTCAAGTCACCCATTACTCCGGTTATAATATCCAACGCTTGTGTCTCGGGATTAACAGCCATAACAACAGGGGCACAGTTACTAAGAAAAGGGAAATACAAAAATGCGATAGTTTGTGGTGGTGATATCATTTCTGAATTTACGCCTTCAGGATTTCAATCTTTTAAAGCCATAAGCCCGCAACCTTGCAGGCCTTTTGATGCTAACCGTGATGGAATTACACTGGGCGAAGGTGCTGGAACCATTATTTTATCAAGCGAAGAAAAGCATGTAGAAGAAACTAACCCAATTATTTTCAGGGGTGGAGCAAGTACTAACGATGCAAATCATATCTCAGGCCCCTCAAGAACCGGGGATGGCCTTTATTATGCCATAAGAAATGCATTAGCAGATGCAAACAAAACAGATAAAAATATCGATTACATTTCGGGCCATGGAACAGCCACACCTTACAATGACGAAATGGAATCGAAAGCTATAGCCTGGGCGGAGTTGGAGCATGTTCCGGTAAACAGCCTGAAAGCATACTGGGGACATACACTGGGAGCGGCAGGAATTGTAGAATCCATTGCCGGAATTTATTCCATTAAAGAAAATTGTTTGATTAAAACATTAGGATACTCAGAGCATGGCGTAAGCAAAACCTTAAATATTATTACCGAATATAAAGAAACGACAATAAATAATTTCTTAAAAACAGCTTCGGGATTTGGCGGAAGCAATGCAGCGGCTTATTTTTCCGAAATCAATAACGATTAAGATTTTACACATGGAAAATATCATTACCAAATATTGTATTATCCAAAACCGCAAAGTAATTGTTGACGGAAAAACCCAGTTCGAAGATAATGATAATCTCGAATACGGGAAATTGATGAAATCCATCTATAAACATTATCAAATAAAATATCCAAAATATTTTAAGATGGATAATTTATGTAAAATAGCATTTCTTGGGTCGGAAATTTTAATGCAAGACAAAGAAAACATTAAAAATATGGACCCTACACGAGTTGGTGTAATATTACAAAATACACACTCAACTATTGACACCGATTCAAAATATGTAGAAACGATCAAAGATAAATCGAACTATTTCCCCAGTCCGGCTGTTTTTGTTTATACATTACCCAATGTTATGATTGGAGAAATATGTATCCGACATAAGTTCCAGGGTGAAAATGCTTGCTTTATTTCAAAAGACTTTAACCCTGAATTTATTGCTGAATATGTAAATGAACTGTTGGATGAAGACAAAATTGATGCTTGTATTACCGGATATGCTGATTATATTGAGGGTAAATATAAAGCTATGATGTTTTTAGTCGAAAAAATTAAGGAAAATAGAAAAGATAATATTAGTTTTAAACCCGAAATCATTAAAAACTTAATAAAGTAAAAATAAAAATGGAGGAGCTAATCCAAAAAATTAAAGAACAAGTTATTGAGGTATTAAACCTGGAAGATGTTGAACCTGATGATATTGACACAGATGACCCATTGTTTGGTGATGGTTTAGGACTTGATTCTATAGATGCCTTAGAACTAATTGTGTTGCTTGAAAAACAATATGGATTAAAAATTGAAGACCCGAAAGATGGGAAAAAAATATTTTACTCAATTAGAACAATTGCAGAATATATCGAAAAAAAGAAAAAATAACTGATTAATGTCGACAAGGGAGAAGATATGTCAAAAAGGGTTTTTGTCACAGGGATAGGTATAATCTCAGGAATTGGGAAAAATGTTGAGGAAAATTTACAAGCCATACGACAAAAAAAATCGGGTATTGGTAAGATAAAATACCTGAATACAAATCATAAAGGTACCATTCCTGTTTCTGAAGTAAAATATTCCAACGAGGAGTTAATTGATTGGTACGGACTGGATAAAAAACAACCCTATACACGTGCTGCATTATTTGGCCTGATTGCTGCGCATGAAGCAGTTCAAAAAGCTCAAATAAAAGATATCAGAGAATACCGCACAGGCCTTATTTCAGGGACTACCGTTGGCGGGATGGATAAAAGTGAACATTTTTATAAAGACTTACTTACTTCCACAAATCATATCGAATATATCGAAACCCATGACTGTGGAGATAGCACTGAAAGAATAGCCGATTTCCTGGGAGTAAAGGATTTTGTTTCCACAACAAGTACAGCCTGCTCATCGGCTGCAAATTCATTATTGCTGGGTGCACGAATGATTAAAAATAATTTACTCGACCGGGTAATTGCCGGAGGGACTGAATCATTAACCAAATACCATCTGAATGGTTTTAATACATTAATGATTTTAGACCGTGAGCCCTGCAAACCTTTCGACGAAAACCGAAAAGGATTAAACCTGGGGGAAGGTGCAGCATTCCTGGTTATTGAATCAGAGGATGTGGTAAAAGCAACAGATAAAAAAGTTTTGTGCGAATTAACAGGCTATGGAAACTCATGCGAAGCATTTCATCAAACAGCCTCTACTCCCGAAGGCAAAGGAGCTTACATGGCCATGAAAGAAGCATTGGACAGAAGCGGACTAAAACCAGAACAAATAGATTACATTAATGCGCATGGTACAGGAACCGAAAATAATGACCTTTCGGAAGGAAGAGCCATTGAAAAACTTTTTGGCGAAAATATTCCTAAAATAAGCTCTACCAAAGCATTTACAGGACATACAACAAGCGGCGCAGGAGGTATTGAAGCCGTTTTATCGGTATTAGCAATTACCCATAATCTGATTTTCCCCAATCTGAATTTCTCGGAACAAATGAAAGAATTAAATTTTAGCCCCGTAACCGAGTTATTAGAGAATGTAAAAGTAGACCATGTTTTATCTAACTCATTTGGTTTTGGAGGAAATAATTCAGCATTAATCTTTTCAAGGTATTAGGATGGACGTTTTTATTAAAGGCATAGGAAATATATCACCACAACATACAACGGATAATAGCGCATTTTTAGATAAGGTTGTTAATCATGAGCATGATTTTCTTTCGTGCTTACAACCCAATTACAAAGAATTTATTTCGCCCATACAGTTAAGACGAATGAGCAAACTAATTAAAATGGGAATCAGCGCATCGAAAATGAGTTTACGCGATGCCGGAGTTGAAAACCCAGGAGCTATCATTACAGGAACCGGATTAGGCCTTGTTGGCGATACCGAAAAATTCTTAAACCAGGTACTTGATAGCAACGAAGAGTTCCTTGCTCCTACTGCCTTTATTCAATCAACCCACAATACCATTAGCGGACAGGTTGCGATTGCTTTAAAATGCTTTAACTATAACAATACCTATTCGCACCGCGGATTTTCTTTCGAAAGTGCTTTGCTGGATGCCATGTTATTAATTAATGATAATGATGCAAAAAATGCACTGGTAGGCGGATTTGACGAAATTACACCCGAACACCATTCGATTATAAAAAAAACCAAATGGATAAAGAACGAAAAGATAAAAAGCCTTGAACTTTTACATCATAAAACACAGGGAACCATTGCAGGCGAAGGAGTTATATTTTTTACCTTAACAGGAATAAAAGAACCCGGCACCTACGCTAAAATCAAAAATATTAAAACCATATATAAACCTGAAAATCATCAGGAAATTGAAAATAAAATAAATGATTTCCTGGCAGAAAATGGATTGACAAAGGATGAAATAGACCTGGTTGTATTAGGTGTTAATGGCAATATTAATACCGATGATATTTACTATCATTTAGCTGATAATTATTTTGATTCCAATTATGCTTATTTTAAACATTTATCAGGCGAATACCATACTGCCGGGTCGTTTGGAATGTGGCTGGCCGCAAAAGCAATAAAACATCAGAAAGTTCCCGAAGTGGCTCGCTTTAAAAAAAAATCTTTTACCGATAAACCGATTAAAAATGTATTGGTTTATAATCATTTCAGAAATATCGACCATTCATTATATTTATTAACCCTATGATTAACTTGAGAACCACATTCGTTCTTTACATTATTGTCCTGGTCTTGGTTTATCTCTTTCTTCCTTGGAAAGGGATATTTTTTTCTATTGTCACTCTGCTTTTGCTGGCACATTTAATCTATAGCTCATTCAATATTTGCTCCCAGGCCTATATCAAAACTATTTGCAAAGCCGATACAACCGAAAAAAAAATTGCCCTTACATTTGATGACGGGCCCAATGAATATACAAAGGAAATTTTAAAAATTCTCGATAAACACGATATTAAAGCCAGTTTCTTTTGCATAGGTAAAAACATCGAAAAAAATAAAGAAATCCTTACCGAGATTCACAAAAAAGGCCATTTAATAGGAAATCACACCTGGTCGCACCACAAATGGTTCGATTTTTTTCAGGCAAAAAAAATGAAAAAAGATATCGTGAAAAATGCAGAACTAATATACCAACAAACAGGAAAAAAAGTAAAGCTTTTCAGGCCACCATATGGTGTTACCAATCCGCCGTTAAAAAAAGCAATTCCGGGTTTAAATTACCATATCATTGGCTGGAGTTTACGTTCCCTTGATACCATAAAAAAGCCGGAAAAAGTAATCAGAAAGTTAACGCAAAAACTATCACCCGGCGATATTATCCTGCTGCATGATAACCGAAAGGAATTAACACAAATTTTAGAATCGTTTATTACCTTCGCAAAAGATAATTCCTATCAAATCGTTCGTTTAGATAAGTTACTAAATATTGAACCCTATGAATAAAATAATAGTTACTCTGTTTAGCTTTTTCCTTTTCCTGGGCGTAATAAAAGCACAGGAAGAAAATTTTGCAAAAGTCTCTGATATAGAAAAAGCAAAAGCAAATTTAGAACAGTTAACCGAAGAAATATCGACTATAAAAAGCCAGTTCATTCAGGAAAAACACCTAAGCTTTTTAAGCGAAAATATCATCTCAAAAGGCGAATTTTATTTTAAAAATCCAGGTTTTCTTCGTTGGGAATACACTGAGCCTTTCGAATACCTCATCGTTTTTACCGATAAAAATATTTTTATTAAAGACGAGGAGAACATAAGCAGTTTTGATACCGAATCGAACAAAATGTTCAGCGAAATCAATAACATTATGACCGGTACCATCCAGGGAAATATTTTTAATGACAGCGAACGATTTACCGTTGAATATTTTGAAAATAACCAACAATATTTACTAAAGTTAATTCCCAAAATGCAGGAAATGAAAAGCATGTTGCAATTCATTCATATTTTTATCGATAAATCGGATTTATCGGTAGCCAGAATAAAAATGACAGAAAGTTCAGATGATTATACAAGCATTACTTTTATCAACAGAAAGCTGAATACAACCATTGACAATGATAAATTTAATATCCATAAATAAATTAAAAACAGGAGTTCCTCTTTTTATTATTTTTCTTCTTTTTGGTTGCTCAAATCCTTATAAAAACCTAACCGAAACAGAATTCTCTGCTAAAAATATAACTGAAATACCTTATTCGCTGCCACAATCAGAAAAAACACTGATATACAAAACATCTATCGATTTTTACCAGCGAAACATTACCGGGCTGCTGATTATAAAAAAAACAGAGGAACAAAACTACCGAATAGCTTTAACCACTCAGTTTGGATTAAAAATTTTTGATTTTGCCCTTAAAGAAGGAAATTTAGAAGTGGTTTATTGTATTGAATACCTAAACAAAAAATCAATAATATCTACATTTGAAGATGACTTTAAGCTGTTGCTGATGCAAAATAAATTTGAGCAGATATATACGTTCCAAAAGGATGAACAAAAATACAGAGGATGGGTTTTTCAATCGGGAAAGATGAATTATTATTACCTGATGAACTCAGAAAAAAGACAAATAGAGAAGATTGAGCAAAGGAAAAGAAATACTAAAAAAATATCCGTAGATTTGTATGATTACAACAATAATTTACCTTTAAACATACAGCTGGAACATCATAATATCAAACTAAAAATGAATCTTAAACGAATTCAATAAACTTATGCTTTTAGAGGATTTTTATACCATACAAGAGATTGACCCTTCAGATAAAGAAAATATTAAAGTAAGTATTGAACTAAATAAAGACCATGAAATTTACAAAGGGCATTTCCCCGGCAATCCGGTTGTACCCGGAGTTTGCCTTACCCAACTTATCAAAGAAATGGTTGAAAACATTGAAGCACGAGAAGTGAGGCTTGTCTATGCTTCTAACATCAAATTCATGGCTGTTGTAAATCCCGAAATCAATAATTTCTTACAAATTGACCTTAAAATAAAACATGATGATGATGAACAAAACATCATTAAGGTAGATAGTGTTACTTATTACAAGGATAAAATTTTTTATAAGTTTAAGGGTAATTTTAAAGCAGAATAACTTTGTGGTAAAGGATGGAAGATACAGTGGAAAAATACAGAAAGCTTTTTAAAGAGAAGAAATGTTGTGTAATTATTCCTACCTACAATAATGACCAAACACTAAAAAGGGTAATCAATGATGTTTTAAAATATACCGAACAGGTGATTGTTGTAAACGACGGTTCAACCGATAAAACGGCTGAGATACTGCAACAATTTAACCAGGTTGATATAATAAGTTACTGCAAAAACAGAGGGAAAGGATACGCGCTTCGCAAAGGAATCCGCCATGCTTACGAGCAAGGTTTTAAATATGCCATAACCCTTGATTCTGACGGGCAACATTTCGCAAGCGACCTACCTAATTTTGTCGAAAAAATTGACGACCATCCCAACGCAATAATAATAGGAAACAGAAGTATGGGCCAGGATGGAATTCCCGGAAAAAGCAGCTTTGGCAACCGGTTTTCTAATTTTTGGTTTTGGTTCGAAACCGGCATAAGGCTTCCCGACACCCAATCGGGTTTCAGGCTATATCCACTGGAGCCGCTAAGCAAAATGAAGTTTTTTACCCGGAAATTTGAATTTGAAATTGAAGTCATCGTCCGGGCAGCCTGGAAAGGAGTAGAAGTAACTACAACTCCCATTCAGATTTATTATGCTCCCAAAGAAACAAGAGTTTCTCATTTCAGGCCATTTCACGATTTTTCACGGGTAAGTGTTTTAAATACCATATTGGTTATTTATGCATTACTGATTGTAAAACCTTTTCTGTTTGTTAAAAAACTAAATAAACATAATATCCGGGAGTTTTATCGCAATCAAATCCTGCAAAACAAAGAATCAAATATTAAGATTACGTTTGCCGTAATGTTAGGTGCATTTATGGGCGTTGCACCGGTTTGGGGTTACCAGATGATGATTGCATTTGCACTGGCACACGTTTTAAAATTAAACAAAGTTATAGTGCTGGTGATATCAAATATCAGCATTCCTCCGATGATTCCGATTATTTTATATGCAAGTTTTAAAACCGGCGGATTATTTGTCGAAGCCAATAAAATAAACCTACAATACAACACAGGAATAACACTGGATGTGATTAAAGATAATTTAATTCAGTATATTGTAGGAAGCCTTGTTTTTGGGATAATATTAGCACTTAGCCTTGGGCTCATTGCTTATATTTTGTTGTTAATTTTCAGAAGAAAGCCTGTTGTAAAGGAACAATTCGTTGAATCTTATCAGGATTAATCAATCAATTATATGTCGATTTTTTTTAGCAACCTATATCATACATCCAAAAAATACAGAATTACCTTTGCCCTGATTATTTTAGGGATTTTCGGTTTATCTATCTCGCTGGTTTCCCAATTAAAATTCGAAGAAGATATCACCCGCATGCTTCCCTCGGATAAAAAAATTCAGCGGGTAAGCCAGGTTTCCCAAAAAATCAACTTCATGGATAAGTTGATTATCAATATCTCCTTCCGGGATAGCTCTGTTACCCGTCCAAACGAATTAATCCGCTTTGCCGACCAGCTAAACGATAGCTTAATAAATTACCAGCCCGAATTTATAAAAGATATCAACTCCCAGGTTTCGGATAAATTAATAATTAATTTATATGATTTATTTTTCGAAAACCTGCCCATTTTTTTAGATAAAAGTGATTATGAAACAATTGATAAACGATTGAATGCACAAAATATCAAGAATTCAATAAAAAGCAATTTTAAAACCCTGATATCGCCTGCCAGTATGGCAATGAAAAAATATATCACCAAAGATCCGCTACATTTTACTCCCATAGTTCTTGATAAATTAAAAACATTTCAGGTGGGCGATAATTATGAAATTTATCAAAACCGGATTTTTACCAAAGACAAAAAAAATCTGAGCTTATTTATTACCTCCGCATACCCTTCGGGAGAAACACAAAAAAACAGTCAACTGATACACGCCCTTAACCTGTCAATTGACAGCCTTGAACAATTATACAACAACGAAATACAGGTTCAATATTATGGTGCTGCTGCGGTAGCCGTAGGAAATGCACAACGGATAAAAAAAGATATTTCCATCACCATTACCATTGCTGTTTTGGTGCTACTGGTGTTTATGAGTATCTTTTTCCGGAAAAAAAGCATTTTCTTAATCCTGTTTTTACCCGCGCTTTTTGGTGGAAGCATGGCTTTGGCTGTCCTATTCCTGATCAAAGGTAAAATATCAGCCATTTCTCTTGGGATAGGTTCAGTACTCCTGGGTATTTCAGTGGACTATGCACTGCACCTTTTTACACATTTCCGCAGCGTAGGAAATGTTAAACAGGTAATGAAAGATATTGCTACTCCTATAATAATGAGCTGTTTAACTACCGCATCAGCATTTCTTTGTTTATTATTTGTAAGCTCCCTGGCTTTACAGGATTTAGGATTATTTGCGGCTATCAGTGTTTCCGTTGCGGCACTTTTCTCGCTTATTGTGCTTCCACATTTTTTAAAAACCAAAGACTACGAAAAGGCCTTACAAAATCAACAAAAATCATGGGTAGAAAAAATTGCCTCTTATCCATACGAAAAAAATAAAATTCTGATTACAGGCATTATCATTTTTACCATCATTGCCCTTTTCTTTCAGGGAAAAACATCCTTCGAAGGCGATATGGATAAAATGAACTACTTATCGGATGAACTGAAAAAAGCCGAAGCTGACCTGAATAAAATTGCGAATGTTACCGAAAAATCGGTTTATGTAATTAGTACAGGCAACAACCTGCAGGAAGCCTTACAAAACACCGAAAAGGCCATCCCTGAACTGGAAAAATTAAAACAACAAGGATTAGTATCGCAATATACCTCGGTAAGTAAATTGTTAATTTCCGATTCGCTCCAAACAGTAAGAATCAACAGATGGAATAACTACTGGACTTCGGAAAAGAAAGCAGCCTTAAAAGAAAATCTAATCCGGGCAGGCAATCAATACAAATTTAAACCGGAATCGTTTACCCCCTTTCTAACTCTGCTGGAAAAAGATTTTAAGCCCGTTAAACAAAACGAATTATCCGAATTGCGGGAACTGTTTTTAGACGAATATATCACCGAAAGGGATGACATAACTACGATTGTAAGCATATTAAAAGCCGGCGAAAAAAACAAACCAGCGATTTACGAATCTTTTACAAATAATGAAAAAACCATTGTTTTTGATAAAAAATTCATGACCGACAATCTAATTCGTGTACTCAAAGATGATTTTAATGTATTGGTCAAACTATCGCTTGCAGTAGTTTTTCTCATTCTTTTGCTCTCGTTCGGGCGGATAGAACTGGCTTTACTTACCTTTATCCCTATGGCTTTATCATGGATATGGACATTAGGCATTATGGGAATTTTCGGGATAAAATTTACCATCTTTAATATCATTATTTCTACCTTTATTTTCGGTTTGGGTATCGATTACAGTATTTTTATTATGCGCGGATTGTTGCAGGAATATAAATATGGAGTTAAAAATCTTCCTTCCTACAAAACATCCATTTTTTTATCTGCAATTACTACCATAACAGGAATCGGAGTATTAATATTTGCTAAACATCCGGCATTAAAATCGATGGCTTTATTATCCATTATCGGGATTTTATCGGTAATTATCATTTCCTATACTATTGAGCCGGCACTGTTTAAACTTATCATTTTAAACCGAAAAAAGAAAGGAAAAGTAGCTTACTCACTACTAGACACTATTGCTTCGTTTTTTGCATGGACTATTTTTATTTTGGGTTCATTTTCTTCAACACTGTTAGGTTTTATCCTATTTAAAATTTTACATCTCAGGAATAAAAAAATTAAATTGATTTACAATTATTCCATTGTTTTCTCTGCTTCCACCCTTTTCTATACCATGTTTAATATTAAAAAGCACATTATAAATCCTCATAACGAAAAACTTAAAAAACCTGCTGTTATTATTTGCAATCATCAGTCGCATATCGATTTGATTTATAATATGACATTAAGCCCTAAAGTGATTATTTTAACCAACGACTGGGTGCAGAAAAGTAAAATTTATGGTAAACTGGTTCAGATGGCCGATTTTTATCCGGTGTCTGAAGGTTATGAAGAAATATTGCCCAAATTGCAGGCAAAAGTTGATGACGGATTTTCGATATTAGTTTATCCTGAAGGGACCAGGTCTGTAGATTTTAAAATGCGACGATTCCATAAAGGAGCCTTTTATATTGCTGAAAAATTAAAGCTCGATATTCTTCCAGTTGTATTGCATGGTACAGGCCATTGCATGACCAAAGGAGATGATTTGCTGGTAAAAAAAGGATTGGTTACCGCTAAATACTTAGATCGCATAACTCCTGATAATAAAGAATTTGGCGACAATTATTCGGAAAGAGCAAAAAAAATCGGCCGCTATTTTCGCAAAGTATACAATAATATGCGGGAAGAAATAGAGGACACAAAATTCTATAGCGATAAGCTGATAAAAAATTATATTTACAAAGGCCCGGTATTGGAATGGTACCTGAGAGTTAAATTAAGACTGGAAAATAATTACGAAATATTCGATTCACTCATTCCGAGAAAAGCTAAAATATATGATATTGGCTGTGGATATGGTTTTTTGTCCTACATGCTGCATTTTGTATCAGAAGACAGGGAAATTACGGGAATTGATTATGATGACGAAAAAATTTCGGTAGCTTACAATTGCAACTTAAAAAATGAAAATATACAGTTTGAATGTGCCGATGTTACAAAATTTGAATTTAAACCCGCTGATGTTTTTATACTAAGCGATGTATTGCATTATATTCCTGAACAAAAACAAGAGAAAATCGTTGAGAATTGTATTAACAATTTAAATGATAATGGAATGATTATTATCAGGGACGCAAATACAAAGCTTAAAGGCCGGCATAAAGGAACGAAATGGACAGAAATATTCTCCACCAAAATTATGCAATTTAATAAAACGGCCGATGAATCCAAAGAATTGTATTTCAGATCATCAGATGATATTTTTGCCATGTTTAACAAATATGATATAGAAATTGAAGTCATTGACCAGGCCAAACTTACTTCGAATGTTGTTTATGTAATTAGAAAAAAATAGAAATGTCAAAATACGATGTTGTTATTATAGGAAGCGGACTGGGCGGATTAATTTGCGGAAATATCCTAAGCAAAGAAGGGAAAAAAGTATGTATTCTGGAAAAACAACCTCAATTTGGTGGATGTCTGCAGAATTTCAGAAAAAACAACAAAAAATTCGATACCGGTGTCCATTATGTAGGAGGATTAAGCAAAGGGCAAAACCTTTATCAATATTTTAAATATACCGGAATTGCAGAAAAACTAAAACTTCAGCAACTAGACATTGACGCATTTGATAAAATCAATTTTGAAAGAAAGACCTATTCGTATGCACAAGGTTATGACAATTTTGTTGAAACTCTATCCAAAGATTTTCCTGATGAAAAAAGTGAAATAAAAAAATACACAGAAAAGATACAAGAAATTTGCAACCATTTCCCTTTATACAACTTACGCCCAAATATTGGATTAAATAACGAGCATCAATTTTTTGAACAAAGTATTGGTGATTTTATAGAATCAATTACCCAAAATAGAACTTTACAAAATGTACTTGCAGGGAACAATATGTTATATGCAGGAATACCGGATAAAACTCCTGTAGCAATTCATGCTTTAATAACCAACTCATTAATTGAAGGAGCTTATCGTTTTAAAGGCGGAAGTCACCAAATTGCCGATCTTTTAATAGATTCTATTCAAAAAAATGGTGGAACGTTGATACATAATAGCGAAGTTACTGCGCTTAATGTAAATCAAAACAAGATTGAATCGGCCGTTTTAAGGGATGGAAATATTTTTGAAGCTGATCATTTTATTTCGGCTATTCATCCGTATCTTACCTTAAAAATGACAGACACTAAGCTATTACGTAAATCGTATCGTTCAAGAATTAATGACTTGGAAGAAACAATGTCTGTATTTATTGTTTATATGGATTTAAAACCCAACCGTTTTGAATTTTTGAATTATAATTATTATCATTTTAATGAAAATTCCGTTTGGAGTATTCCTAATTATCATCATAAAAAATGGCCGCAAGAATTTTTATTCCTGACACAGCCAGGAAATAACCAGGACAAATATGCAGATACGGCAATTGCTATGACATATATGACCTACGATGAAGTTAAGCAATGGGAAAAATCAGCTATTGGGAAACGAGGAGATGATTACGAAGCATATAAGAATCAAAAAGCCAATCGTTTAATCGAACAAATTAACAGGCAGTTTCCAAAATTAAAATCAAGTATTCAACGTTATTATACATCAACACCTTTGTCGATGAAATCCTATACAGGAACGAAAAAAGGCTCAATGTACGGGATATTACATGATAGTAACGATCCGCTAAGAACTAAAATATCACCAAAAACGAAAATTCCCAATCTTTTGCTTAGCGGGCAAAACGTAAACATTCATGGTGTACTGGGAGTAACAATTGGAGCTGTCTTGACGTGTACCGAACTTCTAGGTATGGAATATTTATTAAAAAAAATAAATGATGCATAGATTAAAAAAAATAACCCGTATATTTTTAAAAACAATTGCTGGTTTAATAATTGTTTTCCTAATCTTATTTGTAGTGTTTAAAATCACAACCAAAATTTCTCCACCTGCAATACAAGATTCAACAACAGAAAAGTACGAACGCATGGTGGTTGATTCTACCTTTTATTCTATTAAAAACAACTGGCTTCAAAAAAATAATTATGGATTATGGGAAATGTACATTGAAGGAGAAGCATACGAACGAGGCATAATTAACGGGAAATTAACCAAAGATTTAATTTATAAACAGGAAGATGCTTTTGTAAATCAGATTAAGGAGATGATTCCCTCAGAATCGTACCTTAAATTTTTAAAAAGCTTTATTGCTTTTTTTAACCGAAATATTGATAAACATGTGATTCCGGAATACCAACAAGAAATTTATGGTATTTCACAATCGGCATCCGAAAAGTTTTCATTCATAGGCCACAATTACCACCGTATATTAAATTACCATGCTGCCCACGACATTGGCCATGCCCTGCAAAACATGAACCTGGTAGCCTGTACCGCTTTCGCAGGATGGGATAAGCGTTCATCGGACAGCTCGTTAATTATTGGCCGTAATTTCGATTTTTATGTGGGCGATGATTTTGCCGAAGATAAAATTGTGATGTTCTGCAATCCGGAACAGGGACATAAATTTATGATAGTTACCTGGGGAGGGATGATTGGTGCTACATCAGGAATGAACGACCAGGGATTAACCGTAACCCTAAATGCAGCTAAATCGGATATCCCTTTTGGAGCAGCTACCCCTATTTCTCTTGTAGCCAGGGAAATTCTGCAATATGCTACAACCATTGACGAAGCCTACGAAATTGCCAATAAAAGAAAAACATTTGTTTCAGAACAATTGTTTATCGGATCGGCCAAAGACAAGAGAACAGTAACAATAGAAAAATCACCAAAAAAACAAGCTCTATTTTCAACCAGTGATGATTATCTGATTTGTAGCAATCATTTTCAAAGTAAGGACCTTAAACGCCCAGATATCCTTTATTCTAACTCTTCGGATTATGCAACACTATATCGTTTTAAACGTGCAGAAGAACTATTAGAGCAAAACTATGAGTTAAACCTTTCCAATGTTGCTTCCATTTTGCGTGATCAAAAAGGATTAAATAATGAAAATATAGGAATGGGAAACGAAAAAGCAATTAATCAACTTATAGCTCACCATTCGGTTATTTTTAAACCCGAAGAATTAAAAGTATGGGTTTCAACATCACCTTATCAATTAGGAGAATTCGTTTGTTACGATTTAAACAAAGTATTTTCAAAAGCAACTGCAATTAAAAAACCCGAAATTATTGATGAAAGAAGTTTAATGATCCCAGCAGATTCATTTCTTTATACCAACGATTACGATAATTTTAAACGGTTTAAGATTTTACGAACTAAAATAAAAAAAGCTATTAAAACAGATACTAAAATACCTAATAGTGCTCTCCTTTTCAATGAATTAATTGCGTTAAATAGCGAATTCTTTGAAACTTATGTTTATATAGGCGATTATCTCAACCATTTTAAAGTTTACGATAAAGCGGTTTTAGCATATAGAGAAGCATTATCAAAAGAAATTCCGAATATCTATCAAAGAAAAAATATTATAGAGAAAATAAATGATATAGATAATGATTAAAAAAATATAAAGTAATTATAACAAAACCATTGATGCCCAAACCATATAACAATATCGAATATGACCTTGCCATAATTGGCTAACAAAAAAAGATACCAATGGCAACTTTATCCGTACCGATAGTTATATCAAACTAAAACAGGAAATTGCTGAGATATTAATTCAGCGGGTTGAAGAAAAATTATCCATTGATATTAAAAGCCATATACTGTTTTTAGATATATCAACACCTATAACTTATTTAAGATATACGGGCAATAAAAATGGTACCATGATGGGGGCACGCCCGGGCAAAAAAAACATGAAAGCCGGAATAGCCCACCATCAAACTCCTATTAAAAACATACTATTAGGCGGCCACTGGGCCGATTTAGGCGGAGGTGTCCCCATTTGTATTAAGTCAGCTGCAAATGCAGTTCTCCTGTTATTAAAAAAAGAAAATAAACATTCATTTAGACTGCTTGCAAATTATATGGATGGTAAAATTACGATTGAACAACTAAATAATTCTTCGTTTGTTAAACCATATAATAATTCCTGGACTAATTAGCAAAACAATAAATTTTACAATTCTTTGTGTAATTTGAATTAGCCATAATTGCTCACCTAAACTATTTCTAAAATTTAATGGACTTATGCTTATTCATTTTAAAGAACCAAAAAAAATCTTACTTTTGCCAGCTCAAAAAAATAACTAAAGATGAAAAAAATTCGTATTCTACAAGTACTTCTAATCACATCTATCATAACTTCCTGTACTACAACAC
>JAXHVS010000135.1:0-2727 GCA_034189025.1 Bacteroidota bacterium | reverse complement strand
CCGCATATTAAAAGTAGCCAGAACCATTGCCGATTTGGAAGGAACCGAAAACATTCAATCATACCACTTAGCCGAAGCAATACAATACCGAAGTTTAGACCGCAGCGGCTGGGGGAATTAACCTTTTTTTAATATTTAAAACATGTTCCGACATTACATTACCACAGCACTTAGAAACATAAAAAAAAACAAAACAAGCTTTTTTATTAACCTTATAGGCTTAAGTCTTGGCTTAGCCAGTGCATTTATTATTTCAAGTTATGTTTTGAAAGAAACTAGTTACGATAAATTTCATTCAAATAAAGATCGTATTTACAGAGTGATAGGTGATAACAACGAAGTAGGCTGGAGTAGTCCCGGTGTTCCCTATATTATTAAAGAAAATATCGACCAATATGTTCCTGCTGTAGAAAAATCGTGCTTAACAAACTATTTGTATATGGCTAAGGTTAAACAGGGCGAAGAGTTTGTCCCTTTTAGAAGATTACATGCTACAAATAAAGAATTCTTTGACATTTTCGATTATAATCTGATATATGGGAATCTAGACGAAGCTCTTTCTAACCAAAACTCATTAATAATTACCAAAACAACAGCAGATAAATATTTCCCCAATGAGAATCCTGTTGGAAAAATCATGGAAGTTAGCATAGGTCCTAAAACCTTTCATCTGAAAATTGATGCTGTTATTGAAGATTATCCCCCAAATTCTTCTTTTAAATTTAATGCATTATGCCATTACGATATTGCCCTAAATTATTATGAGTCTCAACCCTGGTCGGCAAACTTTCGAAACGAGTGGCACTTAAATTTCAGCAGAATGTATATTTTGCTAAAAGAAAAAAATCCAGGCCTTTTCCAGGAAGCCTGGAATTTATTTGAAGAAAATAATAATCTATCCAAACAAAATTTACACTATTATTTACAGCCTCTTACCGACATTCATCTTAACTCTGCACACCTAGTAAATGACGGCACAAGAGGGAACAAAAACAATATATACCTTTTCTCTAGCATTGCATTTTTTATACTTATTGTAGCGGCTTTTAATTATATTATTTTATCGATTTCGATTTCAAAAATGCGATACAAAGAAATAGGAATAAAAAAAATAATTGGAAGTCATGGCTCCTTAATTAAAAAACAATTTTTTACCGAATCAATTCTTATTACACTAATTGCTTTCCCTGTAGCCTATTTATTTACAGTGTTGGGTATCGATTACATAAATCAATTTTTTAATTTATCGCTTGAGATTAATATCTTAAAAAATATCAATCAGTTAATTACTTTTCTCCTGTTGCTTATTGTATTAGGATTAATTTCAGGAAGTTATATTGCATTTTATGCTTCGCGACTAAATCCTTTGGAAATCATAAAATTCAAATTTGAGAATCAAAACAAAAAGGCCCGCTTCCAATACATAATGCTTTTGTTTCAAATTATGGTTTTTACAGGACTTACAGGAGCTTCGTTAAGCATCTATAATCAAATTCGTTTTATTAAAAACATCGATACAGGCATAAACCTAAAAAACAAATTTGTTGTTAATCTGGATGATATTACGTTAAATCAAACATCTTATCAAAAACTACATAAAGTTATAAGGGACATTCCTGAAATAAAAAATTTTGCCACAGGCGTATATATGCCACCAGAAAACAGCAGACAGGTTCAGTCTGCTCCTGACCCGAACAATCCTGCAAAGAATATTATATACGAATCAGAATTTATTTCACACAATTATTTTAATTTCTTTGACATTAAGTGTATAAAGGGACGATTATTTAATCCGGCTCTTCAAACAGACTCATCAAAAATAATAATCAATGAAAAGGCTTCGAAGGTTTTTGGATTCAAAGAGCCAATTGGAGAAAAAATAAACGGGATGGAAATTATTGGTATGGTAAATGATTATCACACCCATTCGCTGCACGAGGAGACGGCCCCAACAATATACGGCCTGATACCCCATAAATATATTTTTGCAATAGGGATAGAATATCACCCGGGCCTTGCAAATATAAGTGCGAATAAAATTAAAAAGGGTATTCAACAACTTTTCCCCGAGGCTGGTGTAAATGTAACATTCGTTGAAGATAAAATTAATGCGATGTACAGTGATGAAAATAATTTAAATAAAATCATTTCTTTTTTCAGCCTGTTTGCAATTATTATTGCATTGATAGGTATTTTTGGGCAATCTCTGTTTGCAGTAAAACAACAATTCAAAGAAATTGGCATTAGAAAGGTAAATGGCGCAACAACTAAAGATATTGTTTATCATTTTTTAAAAAAATATTTCATCCTCTGCGTTATTGCAAACATCATAAGTTGGCCTGTTGTTTATATTATCGTTAATAACTGGCAGGATAGATTTATATACAAAAGCCCAGTAAACATATGGATAATACTTATTACCTTTTTCATAACGGTTTTAATTGTTCTGGCTTCGGTGCTAACCAATGCATGGAAAGCTTCAAAAACCAATCCTGTTCATGTTTTACAATACGAATAATTTAAACAAAAATATTATTTTCAATGAAACGAATTAATTTTCCCGGCTGCCCATTATGCAACAGTTCAGATATAAAACCCCAAATCAAATTAGAGGATTATTCTATCTCTAAAGAACCATTTGAAATCTGGCAATGTACACAATGCAATTTCCTGTTTACCCAAAATATTCCTGATGAGGAATCTATCGGTTCTTATTATGCAAGTGAA
>JAXHVS010000134.1:0-31603 GCA_034189025.1 Bacteroidota bacterium | reverse complement strand
TTATGGCATGGCTTTATTTATTGATAGCTGGAATCTTTGAAATCGGTTGGGCAATTGGCATGAAATACACCCAGGGTTTTACCAAATTTTGGCCGGTTGTATTCACTTTAGTATCTATGGTTTTGAGTGTATATTTATTGTCGCTCGCTACCAAAACGATTCCAATTGGAACAGCTTATGCCGTATGGACAGGAATAGGTATTGTGGGTACTTCTGTTTTAGGTATTATCTTATTTAACGAACCGGTAGAAGTGTTACGATTAGTATTTATTGCTATGATATTAGTTGCAATTGTAGGGCTAAAAGTAATATCCCGTTAACCCGGCTTTTTGCAAATTATTATTCTGCTTTCGCGGCTAAGAGTTATGGTTTTATCATCAATTAAAAAGGGTGCTTCAACTTCTTCGTTATTTTCTTTGATAGCTTTACCGGTAATTAGAATTCCAATTTTATCTGTTAATTCAATGTTCCGCACTTTTTTTGCAAAAAATATTTCAGATTTTTCAAGCCATTTTTGGATATCTGTATGTTGTAAATTTTTATAATCCTTATGGTTGATTAAAACATTTTCTGCCAGTCGTGGTGCTGCAATTTCCCACAATTTATCTTCAAGCGTACGGGTATCATGTATTACCTGTTGCATACTGACAGAGGTTAGCCGGAAAACAGTTACTGGAGATTCAGCAGTTACGGTTGCTGTTCTTGGGATATTGGTAAGCACAGCAATTTCTCCAAATATACTGCCTTTTCCTAGTATGTCGACAAGTCGTTTGTTAATGGTAACTTTCACGGTACCTCTTGCCACAACATACAATCCATCAATATGCCCATGTTCTTTAATAATTTTTTCACCCACTGCATAATTTCGGTGTTGGAACAGGCTAACAATCCGTGTAAATATGTTTTTATCTAATTCTTTTAACCAGGGTATATCCTTCAGTAATTTAGCTTTCTCCGGTGGTTTTATTTCTGGTGGTTTATCCACGAGCCTTTTCATTCTTTCTTCAATGCTGTCAGTCATCTTTTTTGCTTCACCAGCATCTATCTGGCCTTTTTTCATTAAACGGTCAACAATTTTTAATTCATTATTTAGATTCGAACGTATAGCCTGCCGGGTTGCAATAGCATCATATATTTCCGGATAAGTGTTTTTTAGATTTCGGATAAAAGTTAATCCATGAATACGATTTTCGTTTATTTCGCTCTCTACAGTTGCTAAATCCTGATCAATAGTCAACTCTTCGGTGTTTGAACTAATGGCCATACTTTCAATAAGTTTTAATGATTCGTATTGTGCTTCAACAAACCCCCGGGCTGCATCGTAACTTATAGCTAAACGATCAAAGAAAAAGCGTTGCGATATTTTCCCTAATAAAGGAACTGATTGAAGTTTACTAAGAAACTTGGGTGTTTCCCACATCCGTTCAAGGTCTTTCCTTTCCGATAAAGGTATTTCCCCGTCAGAGTCAATAATCTCATTAATTGCATCGGTAAGATTTTGAACAGCTATAGGCCCTAACAGGCCTTCTTTAAATTGAGTCCAGTAGCTGCTTTTTTCTTTCTCAAGGACTCTGCGTCTGGTTTCGTATAAATTAGCATTTTTTCCTTCATCTAATATTATATTTACTGTTTGAGGTTTTTCCGGCAAATATTCTTCAACATTATTCCAATTAGCACGACTTAGAAAACGGTCGGTTTTTAGTTTGTCTATAGATTTTTCCGAGGCTTGCCTTAGAAAGTTCCGTGCATTTAATATCATTTTTTCTTTGGCAGGAGGGATCTTTGTTAAACCTAATGTATTAAGTAATAATTTTATGGTAGTAGCATTTATTAAAAGTGTCATGGTAACAATGCCAGCAGTATAAAACAGAAACTGATCTCTGATATTACTATCTATTTTTGATTCACTGGCTACAATGAGTGCAAGTGCTAAGGCAATAGCCCCACGTAAAGCACCCCACCATAAAACGTATGCATTTTTTTTGGTTAATCCATAACCAGCAATTTTCATAACCGGGAAAAATAAAGCAATAACTATTGCTCTTACAATGTGAATTCCGATATATAATAAAACTAAAATGAAGAAATCATTGGCTGTAAAAACAATATTATTAGCAATTACCACTCCAACAATAAGAAAAATTAAAGTATTTGCTATAAAAGCAAACATCTCCCAAAATTCATGCAAGAAGTGCTCTACTTCTGGGCTTATACGAGTTCTTCCGGTACTAGCCATTAAAAGGCCTAAGGCTACAAGTCCCAAAACACCAGAAACATGGAAGAAATGTTCGGCAATATAAAAAGTAATATAAGCACCGGCAACAATGGCTGTAATTTCTACCAGTGCATCATTAAATACTTTTTTTACCCATGCAATAATTATGTAGCCAATCACTAAACCTACCAGTGTGCCTCCAATGGCAACACGTAAAAACTCTATTATCGGAGAAGTATCCGAGCCTGTACCTGTAATATTAAGGAGTAGTACCATAAAGATAACAATAGCAGTACCATCGTTGAGTAATGACTCCCCTTCGATAAGGGTACCCAGTTTTTTGCTTGCACCAAGTTCTTTTAAAAGGGCTACAACGGCAACAGGGTCTGTTGCACTAATTACCGTACCAAAAAGTAATGCAATCAACCAGGTCCACTCTGACATTCCTATTCCAAGAAACTGAATTGCCATAACTACTAATGCAGAAAGCAGTAAGGCAACAATAATTCCTGGAAGGGCAAGAATAACTGCATTGGCAAAGGATTTTTTAAAAGTATGAACATCCATGGCAAAAGCAGCTTCGAAAATAAGGGTAGGTAAAAAGATATATAAAATAAGATGAGGGTCGATATGTCCTGCCCATGTAATTGCTTCGCCCATAAAACTTGTGTCGAGTTTGAATAGTAGAAGATTCCATTGCCCAAAATATCCTAACCTGGATAAGGCTCCTAATCCCAATCCTATAATTAATAAAGACACGGTATAAGGTAAAGGGCTTTTTTTTAGAAAATGCCTGGTGCCGGCACCTATAATTAAAGCGATGATAAGAAAAAACAATGGACTCATATTACTGGAATGCCCAGAGTCTTCGTCATTCGAAAACTCGTGCTTTGCTGAATTTGTCAAATCTTCTTGTGTAATAGTTTGCTCAATTTCTTGTTCATGATCTTGCGCATGAATAAGATTCTGTGAAGTTCCGGCCGCGAAAACAATGATTAATAAAAGCCTGTAGATTAGCGAAATAGATTTTTTGGGTATCATCGTGGGTTAAATTTTATACCCAAGATACAAAAAATTATGAAAACAAAACCTTTTAAGATTTTTCAATTAATAAAATATGGAGAGTAATGGGTTAATCTATTTTAACATGGCCCCAATTTTCACCTCTTCGTATTCTGTTTAATTGGGTATGGGTTATCCCAAATTCTTTGGCTAGCTTGTATAATTTATTTTTACCTCTTTTTAATTTCTTTTTTAAACGAATAACATCTGTTTCGGTTAGTTTTGAATAATTAATAGTTCCTCGTTTATAATTGGGGTTGATTTTTTGATGAGCAAACATCGTTTCTTTAGTTACCCAGCGCAAATTATCAATGTGATTATTGCTTTTGTCAAAATCAAGATGGATAACATATTCTTGCATTTCATTATCTTTCGGAATAAAGAGCTCAGCTATTAATTTGTGGATATATTTTGTGGTTCGTTTTCCATTTTGCAATTTAACATTTAAAATCTTGTATCCTTTTAATGTTGATCCATTAATAATAGTCCCATGTTTTTTGTCAACTTTAAAACTTTTTATTCTTCCGTAGTTTGAAATTTCGTATTTTTCGCTTTCAGAAATTCCCTCAATGGCTAAAATCTTCCATTTTTCTCCGATGATTTCCTGATGTATTTTATTTAAATCGGCCATTATTGAATGTATTAAATTACCAATTATCCAATTATATAGACTTTAAATTATAATCAGGGTTTAAAAGTAGAAAGTAAAAATTAGCTAAATAATTATTAAACTAATGAAGAACTAAAAATGGTTATTTTTATTGATGTGTAGCCCTAACAAATGAATTTATGATTTCAGTATCCTGTTCCAATGCTGTACCCGAAACAATTATATCAGCACCTGCAGAAACGATACGTTTAATATCCTTGGGTGTTTTTATTCCGCCACCAACAATAAGAGGAATGGTAATGTTATTTTTCACCTCCGAAATCATATGGGTCGTTAGTGCTGAATTGGCTCCACTTCCCGCTTCGAGATAAATTAGTTTGAGACCTAGCATTTCACCGGCAAGTGCTGTAGCTACTGCAATATCAGGCTTGTCAGAGGGGATGGGTTTTGTATTACTCATATATTCCACTGAAGTTGTTTTACCTCCATCAATTAATATGTATCCTGTAGGTAAAATTTCTAAATTACTTTTTTGTAGGTAAGAAGCAGCTGCAACATGGTTTCCAATGAGTAAATCCGGATTGCGCCCTGATATTAATGAAAGAAGTAAAATCCCATCTGCTTTAGATGATAATTGTAGTAAACTTCCAGGGAAAAGTATTACAGGTATAGAGGTGAGTTTTTTGATAAGCTGAATGGATGGGTCAATACAGCACTTGAGCAAACTACCTCCAATAAAAATCAGATCAACCGATGCCTGGTTGGCCTTATTGATTAATTTTTTTAATGATTCCTTATTATGATAGTCGGGATCAATAAGTAAAGCAAATAGTTTTTTATTGTTTTTAATTTTATGATTGATCAGATTAAAAATCATTATAGAAGAATTTAAATTTTTTTGTAACACCAAACAATGGAATAATTTTTAAGATTGAAATAACTGAGTGTGAATTTTTCGTTCATATAACTATTGTTTACGTTGCCTGTAATGATTCCTTTTTCTTTTGGCTTAAAAGGTTCAATGTTTAAGTTTTTTACAAAATTAATATCCACTTTATCGCAAATTTTATATAATGCTTCTTTTGCACACCAGTGTAGATATAGATGATATATTTTTTGATCTTTGTCAATGGCTTCGAGTTCTTCTGGGCGCAAAAATTTATCGGCAATACGTAAAATCTTAGGAGACATAAATTCCAAATCAAGGCCTACTCTTTTTTTATTACTTATTAAGATTGCTGTAAGATTTTTGGAATGCGAAATGCTTATGTTATATGAGTTATTTTTTAAATAAGGTTTTCTTTCTGGCCCGTATACAATTTTCGAGTCGTGGCCGAGCATACTTTTCAGAAGAGTACGAACACTTAACCACTCAAGTTTCCGTTGGTGGTTTTTAAAATGTTCTACCGTTTCAATGTCTGTTTCGTCCAGATTTAAAAAATATCTCAGGGTATCGTAATCTTCGGTTATTTCCCAGATTCCCAATACAACATCATCATTAAAATGTTCCTTAATTATAAATCCCATTTTATCGGTTTCTTATTTCCACTCAAATGATTCAATTAAAACAACAATATCTTCTCTTACAAAATTAATTAAAGGGGCTAAAGAATCTTTGTTGGGTTGGGCATTAAAATAAAGCGCCCCTCTTAAATAATGTTCAGTACTGTCTGTAAGGAAGAACTGTATGGACGAGGCAGCATCGCCTGCTATTTCATATACAGTTCCATAAACATTTTTTTCAGGTTTAATAAAAACCCTTTCGGTTATAGCATCTGCTTTTAGGGTGTGTTTATAGGCTAAGCTTCGAGTTTCTTCAAGTATTTGGCCAATATTATTTCTCACATCTTTATAGCTGATGTGGATTTTTCCGTCATAATCTTTGTAATTAATATTTATCCAACATTTTTCATTTAACCGGCCCGAATCTTTTTCAATAGTTGTATAAGTAGGATAAAGAAATGTGTACGGGCAATCAGCATGGTATTGTGTATATTTTTTTTCTGGTAAGTCAATTCGAATGTATCCTCTGGGTTTAGGGGTGTAATTTCGTTTACAACCATTTGATATGAGTGAAGTAACAAAAAACAATATTCCAATGATGAATAAAAGATGTTTTTTATGCATGGTTGGATATTATTGGTTGATAGTAACTTTTACCTGTTTTATACGTCGTTTATCGACAGATTCGATGGTAAAAGTAAGGTTTTTATATTTGATTACTTTATTTTTTTGAGGGATTTCGCCTGTAATTTCTAAGATAATACCAGCAATGGTGTCTGCATCGCCTTTTACATCGTCAAAAAAATCATCTTCAAAATCAACGATTTTGAAAAAGTCGTTAAGAAGTGTTTTCCCTTCAAAAAGATAAGTATTTTCATTTATTTGGGAATAGATAACCTCATCTTCATCAGATTCATCTGTAATTTCGCCAACAATTTCTTCTAGTATATCTTCGAGGGTAACAATTCCGTTAGTGCCTCCGTACTCGTCAATAACAATTGCCATATGTATTTTGTTAGTTTGAAATTCCTTTAGTAAATCATTGATTTTTTTGTTCTCGGGAACAAAATAGGGCGGCCTGATGAGTGATTGCCATTTAAAATTTTCTGTTTCACTAATATGGGGTAGCAGGTCTTTAATATATAAAACACCTTTCACATTATCAAAAGTGTCTTCGTAAACAGGAATTCTGGAATGTCCTGAATCGATAATAATGGATAATAATTCTTTAAAATTAGTGTTGATTTCAACAGCAACCACATCAACCCGTGATTTCATAATTTCCTTTGCATCAATATTTCCAAACTTTACTATTCCTTTGAGGATATTTTCATCTTCGGTAATTTGATGAGTAGTTAGGTTTAATGCCTGGGATAAATCATCGATGGTAATGTTTTGTTTTATTTTTGCCAGCTTTTTAGCTATTACAGTTGTTGTATTAATTATTAGCATACTTACCGGATGAAAAAGTTTATCGAGAATAGTAATAGGTAGTGCTGTGATGCGTGCAAATTTCTTGGGGCTTTTTTTTGCATAATATTTTGGAAATGTTTCTCCAAATAATAATAATAAAAATGCAATAATGGCAATTTGAATAATAAACCCAAGAGCAGGAACTGCTTTAAAATTAAAAATAGCGTTGAGGATAATACCCATTAAAATAATAAAGCAAACATTCATAAATCCATTAGCAATGGTAATGGTAGCTAGTAATTTTTTGGGGCTTTTTAAATTTTTTATAATCAAACGATTACGCAGATCATTGTTTTTGTTAATTTCTTTTATATGGTCTGTACGTAATGTAAAATAAGCAGTTTCAGCCCCAGACATTAGGGCTGAAAGAATTATTATTATTACTGCCAATAAGATGTTTATTCCCGTACTTAAATCAACCGACTGAAAAGTAACTTTGGTATTAATTATTAATACCATCAGGAATGGTTCTGTTGTTTCCAATGTTTTGTTTTTGTTGGTTTTATTTAAAATGGTAAATCATCTTCTTCCTGAAGAGGAGTTTCAATATCCGTTTCAGGTTGTTTTTCTTCAGAAGAAGCATTTTCATTACTTTGTTTAGAGCCTAACATTTGCATATTATCTGTAATAATTTCGGTAATATATTTTTTATTACCGTCTTTATCATCATACGAACGGGTTCTTATTTTGCCCTCTAAATAAAGTGGGTCTCCTTTTTTAACATATTTCTCTACAACTTCAGCTAATCCACGCCAAACAACAATGTTATGCCATTCAGTATTGGTAACTTTTTGGCTTTCTTTGTTACGATAGGTTTCACTTGTTGCTAAAGGAAAACTTGCAACAGTCACACCACTGTCGAGGTGTCTAACATCGGGGTCTTTGCCTACATTTCCTACTAAAATAACTTTATTAACTCCCATAATAATTTTGTTTTTTAGGTTATACAAATGTAAAATTACAAAATTTTAAATCAATGTCAAGGGTTGAAAATTTAATATTTATTTTTCATAAAGTTTTCAAGAAGCTTTGGGATACTGTATTTTTCAATATACTCGGCGTTAATTTCAATGTAATTTTTTAAAAGATATGTATTGGGGGAATCAATATTTATATGATAAAATTTAGCAAACAACTTTTGATGGGATAAGTGGTGAATCATTTCTTTGGAAATGTTTTGTATGTTAACTTTTGTCCCTTTAAACAAATTTTTCCATAATGTTTGTTTAATTAAATTTTCAGTATAAACCGGCTCATCTGTTTCTATCAATGGTAGTTGGTAAAGTAATTTCCAAATATCATTTTGTGTACGTTGTTGAATATATATTTTATTTTGATAATGGATGTGGAGAAAGTTAAAATAACGATGCCTTTGATTAATCATTTGTTTTTTTATCGGTAGCTCATTAACCATATTGTTTTGAAAAGCATAACAATATTTTTTTAATACACATTGAGCACAAACAGGATTTTTAGGAATACATTGCAATGCGCCAAATTCCATTAAGGCCTGGTTAAAAATACCGGGAGGTTGATTTTTAATCAACTCCATTGCTTTTTGTTTAAAAATTTTTTTCCCATCTGCTTTTTGAGGCGATTCTGCAATTCCAAATAATCTTGATAAAACACGATAAACATTTCCATCCACTGCCGGTTCAGTGATATTAAAAGCTATAGAGGCTATTGCTGCAGCAGTATATTCTCCAATACCTTTTAATTTGAGTAATTCTCGAAAATTGGCAGGGAACTTTCCCTGGTAATGATTTATTATTTGTTGGGCAGCATAATGCATATTACGTGCTCGGGAATAATAACCAAGCCCTTGCCAAATTTTAAGTACATCTTCAATAGGGGCATTTGCTAAAGAATATATATCAGGAAATTGCTTAATATAATTATAATAATAACTAATACCCTGATTTACTCTTGTTTGTTGTAAAATTATTTCCGATATCCAAATATAATATGGATTATTTGTTTTTCTCCAGGGTAGTGCCCTTTTGTTTTGTTCGTACCATGTTAACAAGGTTTTGCTTATCTTTAACATTGAAAATGAATAAAATAATTTTTAATAAATTGACAAATTTAACCGTTTTGTATTTTATTAATCAAAAGAAATCATTTATATTTGCAGTTCAAAATAATTAAATGATCTAAAATATTGATAATTAAAGTTTTTTAAAAATGACAAAAGCAGATATCGTTAACGAAATTTCAAAGAACACAGGTATTGAAAAAATAACTGTACAGAAAACAGTTGAAGCCTTCATGGAAACTGTAAAGGATTCTTTGGTAAATGATAAGAATGTATACCTAAGGGGTTTTGGTAGCTTTATTGTAAAAAAACGTGCAGAAAAAACAGCCAGGAATATTTCTAAAAACACAACAATTATTATTCCTGAACACTTTATTCCTTCTTTCAAACCTTCGAAAAGATTTGTAAATAAGGTAAAAAATAATGTGAAACATTAATTTAGTAGTTAATTTTAAATCATGGATTATGCCGAGTGGAAAGAAGAGAAAAAGACATAAGATGGCTACACATAAGCGAAAAAAACGCTTAAGAAAAAATCGTCATAAAAAAAGAAAATAGGATAATTATTATCCATAAAACAAAATTTGAACCTATTGAAGTATTTGCTTCTTTAGGTTTAAGTTGTTTTATATAACAAATTTACTGACTTAATCTGGAGAAGGAACTGTGAGCACTGAACTGGTAATTGATGTTAAACCCTCTGAGATTGCTATAGCCTTATTAGAAAACAAACAGCTTGTTGAGTTAAACAAAGAAAAAAGGAATCTACAATTCGCTGTTGGCGATATTTATTTGGCCAAAGTAAAGCGTATTATGCCTGGGCTCAATGCTGCTTTTGTTGATGTTGGATACGATAAGGATGCTTTTTTGCATTATTTAGATCTTGGGCCACAATTTCGAACTTTACAAAAGTTTGTTAAAAGTTCTCTTGCCAAAAAAGGCAAAGCTCCTTCTTTACCTAAATTAAGGATTGAAAAGGATATTGATAAAAACGGGAAAATTTCCGATGTATTAAAAACAGGGCAGTTAGTTTTGGTTCAAATTGCAAAAGAACCAATATCAACAAAAGGGCCACGATTAAGTTCTGAAATTTCAATTGCAGGGCGTAATTTAGTGTTAATTCCCTTTTCTGATAAAGTTTCTGTATCACAAAAAATTACCTCTCTTGACGAGAAGAAAAGATTAAAAAAACTTCTCGAAAGTATTAAACCCAAAAATTATGGCGTTATTGTACGCACCGTTGCCGAGGGGAAAAAAGTGGCTGTTTTAGATGCCGAACTAAAAAGTTTGGTAAAAAAGTGGGAGCTGGCTTTTGATAAATTATCACCGGGAAACGTCCCTAAACTTGTGATTAGCGAGCTTAATCGTACATCTGCAATGTTAAGAGATGTGCTTAATGGTTCGTTTAATCATATTTTTGTTAATGAAGATACTGTTTATAGAGAACTGAAGGATTATATTAATACCATTGCACCCGAAAAAGAAAAGATTGTTAAGCATTTCGATGGGAGTTCTCCAATTTTTGATAATTATGGTGTTGATAAACAAATAAAGGCACTTTTCGGAAAAACAGTATCGTTTAAAAATGGCGCATATTTAATTATAGAGCATACCGAAGCACTTCATGTTATTGATGTAAATAGTGGGAATCGTTCTAAGTTAGGCGAAGACCAGGAATCAAATGCTCTTGAAGTTAATTTGGCTGCTGCTGATGAAATTGCACGGCAGCTTCGGTTGCGCGATATGGGTGGAATTATTGTTGTTGATTTTATAGATATGCACAATGCTGAAAATAAGCAGAAGGTATTTGATAAGATGAAAGATGCTATGGCTGTTGATAGAACAAAACACAATATACTTCCCTTAAGTAAATTTGGATTAATGCAAATCACCCGGCAAAGAGTACGTCCGGAGCTGAATATCCAAACCATGGAAAAATGCCCTACTTGTAAAGGGAGTGGCGAAATTTCTCCAAGCATTTTATTTGTTGATGATATTGAAAATCATTTAAGTTTTCTTATTAACGAAGCCAATTATAAAAACCTTACGCTCAAAGTTCATCCTTATATTTGCGGATATATCAAAAATGGACTTGTTTCCAAACAATTAAAATGGTTTTTTAAATTTAAAAAACGAATCCGAGTTCAAGAAAACTCATCTTATCATTTTTTCGAATTTCATTTCTTCGATCAAAACGGCGAAATTATTAAAGAGTAGCCTAAAACTTTTATTCATTATCTTTGTTATTCTTTTTAAACTTTCATATGTAGGTATTTACATATCAAAAGGTGTATTAAATTTTATAATTAATTCTTATTGATTAAATTTGCGACTTTAAAATCAAATTATCTGTTATGAAACGAATATTAATACTGTTAAGTGTTTTTTTAATTATTACATCAACTGTTTTTGCTCAATTGGTTGATCCTGTTAAATGGAGTTACAAAAGTAAGAATGTTAAAGGGGATACAACCGAAATAATATTCGAAGCAAAAATTGATATGAACTGGCATCTTTATTCACAATATTTTGGGGAGGGAGGCCCTGTTCGAACCACATTTTATTTTGACGAAAGTGATAAATTTGAAATTATTGGTAAACCATCAGAAAGCCCTGAACCAGAGGAGGTGATGGATGAGATTTTTAATATGAGAGTGAAGTATTTTAGCAATGCTGCTACTTTTGTCCAAAAAATAAAAGTTCTTACTGAAAAAGACTTTGAGATTACCGGCTCAATAGAATATCAGGTTTGCCAGGATGATAAGTGCGTTTATTTTAACCCTGATTTTTCTGTAAAAGTTAAAGGTGTAAAATCTGAGACGGAAGCTGTAGAAGCTAAATCTGGAGATGCTTATTCTCCACAAGACGATTTGAAAGAAATTAGTAAATCTGAAAATATTAATGTACAAACAAATGCATCAGAAACCGGAAGTTCAATGTGGGAAATTTTCCTTCTTGCATTTGTTTTGGGTTTGGCAGGTGTGCTTACACCATGTGTTTTCCCAATGATTCCTATGACTGTGTCATTTTTTATGCAGGGACAATCAACTAAATTTAATTCCATAGCTAAAGCGTTGATCTTTGGAATTTCTATTGTTGTATTATATACAAGCGTGGGTTTAATCGTTTCGCTTACCAGTGCAGGCGCTGATTTAACTACTACCTTAAGCACTCATTGGATACCGAATACTATATTCTTTGCACTTTTTATTGCCTTTGCCGCTTCGTTTTTTGGAATGTTCGAAATAGTTTTACCTTCAGGACTTGCTAATAAAGCCGACCGACAGGTTGATAAAGGAGGATTTTTGGCTTCATTTTTTATGGCCTTTACTTTAGTTATTGTTTCATTTAGTTGTACAGGGCCAATTGTGGGGGCATTACTTGTAAAAGCTGCAGCTGGCGATATTTTGGAACCTCTTATTGGAATGTTTGGTTTTGGCTTGGCTTTTGCTTTGCCATTTACTTTATTCGCTATATTCCCTCGTATGTTAAAAGGATTACCCAAGTCTGGTGGATGGATGAATACAGTTAAAGTAGTTCTTGGTTTTATTATTTTAGCATTCTCGTTTAAATTTATAGCTAATATAGATCAATCATATCATCTGAACATACTAAGCCGTGATGTATATCTGGCTATTTGGATTGTGTTGTTTATTTTACTTGGTTTCTATTTATTGGGTAAACTTAAATTTTCGCACGATAGTGATGTTCCTTTTGTTACTGTTCCTCGGTTAGTTTTGGCAATCATTTCGTTTAGTTTTGCTTTATACTTATTGCCAGGGATGTTTGGTGCTGAATTAAATGCTGTTTCATCGTTATTGCCTCCAAAATCAGCCCAACAATTTGATATTACTGAAAGTAATATACCCATAGGCATGACTGCAAGTGATAATACTGATAGTGAAACATTGTGTGAAACGCCTAAATATAGTGATATTTTACATTTACCACATGGTTTGCAAGGTTATTTTGATTATGAACAGGGGATGGAATGTGCTAAGAAATTAAATAAACCAGTTTTATTAGATTTTAAAGGACATGCATGTTCTAATTGTAAAGAGATGGAAAATAAAGTGTGGTCTGACCCGGATGTTTTAAAACGTTTACGAAATGATTATGTAATTATTGCATTGTATGTTGATGATCGGACCAAATTACCTGAAGATGAATGGGTAACTTCCCAATACGATGGAAAAGTAAAGAAAACAATTGGTAAAAAGTATGCCGATTTTCAAATCACAAAATATAATATAAACAGCCAACCCTATTATGTCTTGGTTGATCACAATGGAGAAAACCTGACGGAACCTAAAGGTTTTGATTTAAATGTTAACCGTTTTATCGAGTTTCTTGATACCGGATTAAAGGAATTTAAAGAAAGAAATAAATAAAACAAAAACTGGGGCTTTAGGTCCCAGTTTTTGTTTTTACTGGCTATAAATCATTGAAGTTTTTTGTTCAACAGAGTATACTGCAAAAAAACCAAGAGCCTCATTAGAAATATTTCCGTAAAAATTTGCCGGCGGACCGTCAAATGGGCCACCATCCCAGTCTGTTTCGAGCATTACTTTATTTATATACTCATAATATGGTTTTGTAATTGAAAGCATTTCTAAAGTAATTATGTCATTATTTTTTGCTTTAATAAATTGAACATTAACGCCATTAATGTAACTCCCGTTGAAAAGAATATCATCAGAAAAAAATATTTCGCGTAAAGTATCGGTAACTAAAGTATCATTTCTATATGCTTTCCACGCATAATAGTTTATTTCTTCTTCAGGCTCTTGTGCGAATATTGAGATAATAATATGATTTGAATCATTTTCAAATCTTTTGAATTTTATGGAATCAATAGGAGGGCAAGTATGCATGTAATCTGATGCACTAAAGTGTTCGCCATTAATATTAATATTTAAGGTATAAGTTACCCCGGGTACTCCACTCATTTTTTCTGTTTTATAAATTCCTGATTGTGTTTCTGTTAAAGGAAAATTTAGAATTCCGTCAGTAATTGAAACATCGGCACCTGTTATAGGTTCGGCCGGTTTATTTGAAAAATAATCAGCACTTTTTGTAATTTTTACTTGATGGTTTTTATACTCACTGGTTAAATATCCTTCAATAACTACTCTTTCATAAGTACTATCCAATTCAATATCAACTTTTTCTGTGCAAGAGAAAATGCTAAAAGTAACGGCTAGTATAATTAAATAAATTGTTTGTTTCATTATGATCCAGTTTATTATTAAAAATAAAAATTATAAGTAATAGAAGGTAATATGGGAAATAAATATACTTTTTCAGCTATGGTGATGTTTGGATCTTTAGCGTCCTGAGAGAAAAATAGCATCCATGTATTTTTACGATTGTAAACATTATAAATGGATAGATTTAATTCGCTTCGTAATCCACGGGTTTTATCCACTCCAAATTTATAAGTTACAGATAAATCCATACGATGATAATCAGGCAATCTGTAATCGTTTCTATCCGAATAAATGGGAACAATCATGTTGCCATACTCGAACCTGCCAACAGGAAAAGTGACTGGAGTGCCTGTTGAATAAACCCAATTAGCCGCAAAATTTAATTGTTTAGAAAAATCGTAACTGGCTACAATAGCTATATTATGTGGCTTATCGTAACTTGCCGGATAAATTTTCCCCTGGTTTATTTCAAGGATCTTTCGCTCTGCTTTTGACAATGTATAGCTTACCCAGCCTGTAAATTTTCCGGTTTGTTTACGAATTAAAAATTCTAATCCGTACGACCAGGCATAGCCTGTTCTAAATTCGCCTTCAATTTCAGGATTTAGCAATAGTTCAGCATGATCTCTAAAATCTATCTGGTTGTCCATATTTTTATAGTAAGCTTCGATAGATGTTTCCAGTGCATCGTCATAGAGATTTCTAAAATATCCCAATGCAAACTGGTCAGCTATTTGTGGATCAATATTAGGGCTTGAGGGCATCCAAATATCTAAAGGAGACCCGGCTGTTGAATTGGATGCCAGGTGGATAAATTGTTTAGTCCTTGAATAATTACCTTTAATAGATGAACGATTATTGATCGAGTATCTGAAATTTAATCGTGGTTCTAAGCCCCAAAATGTATTGTAGATTTCACCGCTGCTATATACTGTTGAGTCTATTTTTTCATAATTCTCGTCGAAATTGTAAACGGTTGCTTTTCCCATATTTTGGAATATTGTTCCTCTTAAGCCAATATTTATAGTTGTTTTTTCATTAAGTTTCCACTCATTGGATAAATATCCGGCCCATTCCAATGCGCTAGATTCGGGCATTTTAAGTTCGTTATACATGGTTTGATAACCTATTCCCTTAGCTAGCCCTGGATTAAAGTGGTGCATTGTTCCAGCTACTCCAAACCGGATTGTGTTTTGCGTATTGGGGTAATAGGTATAGTCGGCTTTAAATTTAAAGTCGTTTAAATCTGATGACCATATGAACCCTTGTTCTTCTGAAGATTGGCCTAGTTCATAATCATAATCACTTAAAATAACTGAAAAGTTTGAAAATAATTTTTCGGAAAATAAGTGGTTCCAGCGTAATGTAAATGTTTTATTTCCCCAGCTAAATCCAAATAAATCATCATAATCGAAAACATCTCTACCCATATACCAGGAGAGATAGATGCGGTCTTTTTCATTGATTTTATAATTACCTTTAAGGTTTAAATCATAAAAATAGAGTTGATTTTTACGAACGTCTTCATCGCTCGAAAACATTAACATTAAGTCGGCATATGAACGTCGTCCTGAAAGGATGAAAGAACCTTTATCTTTTACAATTGGGCTTTCTAAGGTTAGCCGGCTTGATACTGTTCCGATTCCACCATTGGCATGAAATTCTTTATTATTTCCATCTTTCATTCTGATATCGAGCAGTGAAGATAATCTACCGCCATATGCAGCAGGGATATCTCCCTTATAAAGTTTAACATCTTTAACGGCATCGTTATTAAAAACAGAAAAGAACCCCATAAGATGTGAGGCATTATAAACAGTAGCTTCGTCGAGCAATATAAGGTTATGGTCGGTACTACCACCCCGTACATTAAATCCTGAAGAACCCTCACTGGCTGATTGTACTCCGGGCATTAGTTGGATTGCTTTAATTATATCTACTTCGCCCATAAAAGCAGGTATTTTTTTTATTTCTTTGGCCTGAATTTTTATTGTACTCATTTCAGCCTTTGCTACATTGGCATCTTTTCGTTCGGCAGTAATAACTACCTCATTCAATGTTTTTGATTGTTCTTTTAGGACTATATTTATTTTTATATTCTGGTTAAGTTCAACTTTTTTTAACTGTGTTTCATATCCAACGTAAGAATATACAATTTGATAAGTGTTTTCGGGAATAGTAAGCGAATAGAATCCATAAGCGTTTGTAACGGTTCCTGTTTTAAGGTCTTTAATATAAATGGTTGCCCCAATTAATTCTTCTCCCGATTCGTCAGTTATATGGCCACTAATTGTGTATTTATTTGCTGCAAGTTGAAAAAAGGTTAATAGGAATAGGCTTATTAAAATAAATATAGATTTCATTTTACTGACTAACAGGTTATTAATGGTTTATAGTTTAACAATAATTATGGCATGTGACTATAATTTAATTTTTAAAATTTTATATTTAATGTTTTCTTTTCATTAAAATTTGAACAATGGTATACAGGATACTTAATAAAGCAAAAAAAACAGCAATTCTTCCAATATAATCTCCATTACGAGTGTAAAAAGTAAGTTTATTGTTTGCTTTTAATGTGTTTTTTATGGCTGTAGGAACCCACCATTCAGTTTTCTGAATTATTTCGCCCTTTTGGTTTATAAATGCAGAAATTCCGGTATTAGCACTTCTTGCTATACTTCTGCGGGTTTCAATTGCTCTAAGTAGTGAGTAATTGAAATGTTGTTTATAACCAGGAGTGTTGCCCCACCAGCCATCGTTGGTAATGACAAATATTAAATTAGCACCATTTTTAACATAATCGGTTACATATTCTCCATAAACCGATTCATAACAAATGACAGGAGCAATTCTTGTTTCATCGGTAGTGTGTTTAAAAGTTCCCCGGTAGTTTTGTGTACCTCTGTTTCCTGTAGTACCACCTAAATCAATAATTAACCTTTCTAACTTTTTAAATAATTTGGGATATGGCATTTTTTCAACGCCAACTACTAGCTTAGATTTGTGATAAACAGGAATAAATTCTGTAGTATCGATTTGAATGGCTGAATTAAATGCATCATAGTAGAATCCACCATCTTTGTTATAACGTACAGTCGGAGTAATTTCTTCATCTGATTTATAACATTTAAATGCATCAATTCCAATAATGAAATTAATGTTAGTACGCTTATCTACAAATTGTTGGATAGCCTGAATGCTATAATTATCTTCTAAATTATTAATCCATATATTATTATCTAATGAAGTTTCGGGAGCAACTACATAATCTGTTTTTGTGTTGGTAATACTATCGGCCAAATTTAAAATAATGTTTAATTGCTGAAAAGTAGTTAATCCGCTAAATTTTTCATTATAAGGGTCGATATTAGGTTGGAGAACAGCAATAGTATATTCTTTTCCCTCTTCTTTATAATTATTAAACAAGGTTAATGATGTAATAATTGGTATAAGAATTAGAATAATTAATCCTATCGACCTGATAATAAAAGACCTGTTGATTTTGTAAATAAAATAAGTTTTGATTAGGTTAAACAACATAAGGTTTGTAAGTAAAATCCACAGTGTACCACCTAATGTCCCTGTATATTCGAACCATTGAACTAGCTTTATATCTTTTGCTAATCCATTCCCTAGGTTAAGCCATGGCCACGAGATTTCTGCATTTAAATAAAAGTATTCAAATCCAATCCAATAAACAATAAGCGCAAATTGTCCGAATTTAGCTCCTAATTTTCGTTTGGTTAAATGAAACATCCAGAAAACAGTGGACATTAAAAATGTATTAACAATTATTGCCACAACAGCACCTATAGGTGCTGCTTTGTATATCCAGAAAGTTGTTAAAATGTTCCATACGCTGAAAGTGAGTGCAGCGTAGCCATAAAGTACAACTGATTTATTCTGCTTTTGTGTTTGGTATAAATAGTCTTCAACCAATAAAAGCGGGATAAGTGCAATTAATATAATAATCCCTGAAAAATGCTGATACCATGGTAGGGTAAGTAAAATAGAACTTAAAAAAACCAGGATAAATCGATTTGTCTTTTTCATTCTATTGAGCTTTTTTTTGTGTTTGAAACTGGTTTTGGATGTTAAACTGCTTTATTTTTTTTTGTTTTTTAGGGCTTGTGTCTTTTTTGTTTACAAGATATACCCCTGCAATAATGAGTGCAATCCAAAAAAACTGTAGAATACTTAAAGTTTCTCCATCGAATAAGCCCCACATAATTGCAAAAACAGGAATGATATATGTTACTGAAGATGCAAAAATTGCCGAGGTGTGTTGAATTAAGGTATTAAAAATAACTAAGGCCAACACGGTTCCAACAACAGCAAGTATAGCAATAAAACTCAGGTTTAGCAGGTAGTCGCTTGTGTTTAATGGCACTGAAAAATCTGTAAAAAGAAGATAAATCCCTGCCAAGGGGCCAATAAACATAAATGCCAACGATGTTAATTCTAAACCGGTAAGCCCTTTTATTTTATATCTTACCTGGTTTACATTAACTCCATAGCAAATGGTTGCGGCAATAATAAAAAGTCCGTAATAATTAATTTTATTTACAATTACACTTCCATTAGTAGTTTGTAAAATAAGGCCTAAAGCACCTATTAATCCGAGTACAATACCTACAGCATTAATTAATTTAGCAGTGCTTTTATAAAAAGTTAACCCTATGATTAAGGTAAACAACGGAGTGAGTGAATTTAGAATTCCTGCCATAGAACTGTCAACCTGTGTTTGAGCTTTAGCAAACAAAAAAGCAGGTGCACCAGAGCCAATAAATCCAACAACAAGTAATGAAACAATGTTTCTTTTATTTACTTTTTGTAGATTTTTTATACCAAAAGGGATAAATGCTACAAATGATATAAATAATCGTAATGTCGCTACCTGATCGTGTGAAAAAGAACGTAGCCCTTTTTTCATCAATATAAAACTACTGCCCCAAATAAGAGATAAGAAAATAAGTGTAGCCCATTGCCATCCTTTATTATTAAAATTAATTTTAAACATAATTATAAAAATAATTGGTAAAGATAAGATATAAATAACAATACATTGAACTGCTTGTTTTAACTTTTTGTAAATCTGTTTTTTTATTTTAGAGATTCAACAGAAAAAAATTAATTTTGCGGTTAATTTAATTTAAAATGCATATGCAGGATTATAAAATATATATCGGCGGCGAATTTTGCCAAACGAATACAAAACTTAAGGTATGTAATCCTTTCGATCATAGTATTGTGGCCGAAACATACCTTGCAGGAAAGGATGAACTTGAAAAAGCAATTGAAAAAGCTCAATCGGTAAAGTCAATGATGAGGGACTTGCCTTCGCATAAAAAGTATACCATATTGATGCAAATTGCTAATCAGCTTGAAGAAAAAAGTAGTGAGCTTGCATTAATTTTAGCACATGAGGCTGGTAAGCCTTTTAAATATGCACTTGGAGAAATTAACCGTGCCATTCAGGTTTTTACGGTAGCTGCCGAAGAGTCAAAGAGATTACCTAAAGAGTACATTTCGATTGACTGGACAGCTGCAGGTGAAAAGAAAGAAGGGTTGGTTAAGTATTTTCCCGTTGGGTTAATTGCCGGAATTGCACCATTTAACTTTCCATTAAATCTTGCAGCACACAAAATTGCTCCTGCTATTGCATCAGGAAATGTAATTATAATAAAACCGGCACGTTCTACTCCTTTATCTGTTTTGGAACTGGCAAAGATTATTGATCAGACTGGACTTCCTAAAGGAGCATTTTCAGTTTTACCTATGGATAGAGAAGCAGGAAATCGATTGGTAACCGATGAAAGAATTAATATGCTTTCATTTACAGGCTCTCCCAGTGTTGGATGGAAGATGAAAGCCAATGCAGGGAAAAAAAAGATAGCTCTCGAACTAGGCGGAAACGCTGGTGTAATTGTTTCAGAACAAGCCAACCTCGATTTAGCAGTTAAAAAATGTTTGGTTGGAGCTTTTGCTTATTCAGGACAGGTTTGTATTCATGTACAACGAATAATGGTTCATGAAAAGGTTTTTGATACCTTTGTAGATAAGTTTATTTCTGAAACACAAATGCTTACATTCGGTGCTCCGGATAATGAGACTACTGATATTTCAGTAATGATTGATGAGGATAATGCCAGACGAGTAGAAGATTGGGTAAAGGAAGCAGTAAATGATGGTGCAGAAATATTATATGGAGGAAAACGGAATGGGTCTTTTTTTGAACCAACAATCATAACAAACACAAATCAAGAAATGAAAGTTTGTGCTTTAGAAATTTTTGGCCCGGTAGTTACAATTGAAAAATTTTCAGATTTCTCTCAAGCCGTTGATATGATTAATGATTCGGAATATGGTTTGCAAGCAGGTGTTTTTACCAATAGTATAATAGAAATGAATCGTTCGTTTAATGAGCTTGAGGTAGGAGGAGTTATTATAAATGATGTACCAACGTTTAGGGTAGATCATATGCCATATGGAGGTATTAAAAACTCAGGCTTTGGAAGAGAAGGCGTGAAATATACCATTCAGGAGATGATGGAACCGCGATTATTGGTAAAAAATACAGATTATTAAATTTAAGGATGCAGGAGATTTATTGTGGAAATTGAATTTTTAGTAAAAGGAGTAATTGTAGGATTTTTGGCTTCAATTCCTTTAGGGCCGGTTGGTGTTTTGTGTATTCAACGAACCATAAACAAAGGGCGAGTTTCAGGCTTATTTTCTGGAATGGGAGCTGCCACTATCGATTCATTTTTTGCCCTTGTGGCAGCATTAGGATTAACTTTTATAATAAATTTTATTGAGGAACAACAGTTTTTTATTCAGTTGTTTGGTGGTGGTATATTAATATTTTTAGGAGCTCGTATATTTAAAACAAATCCAATACGACAAATTAGGCGTCATCGGAAAAAGAAAAATAAGCTGGTTGAAGATTTTCTTTCGGTCCTTTTTTTAACCCTTTCCAATCCTTTAGCTATTTTTCTTTTTGTTGCAGCCTTTGCCGGTATAGGGCTGGTAACATCAAAAGATAGCTCTATTAAATCATCATTAATAATAGGGGGTGTGTTTATTGGAGCCATGCTTTGGTGGACTTTACTTACTTTTTTTGTTAATTTGTTTCGGGAAAAATTTCGTTTAAAACAATTGTGGTGGATTAATAAAATAGCGGGAATATTGATTATTGTTTTTGGTGTAGCAGCCATGCTTTCAGTATTTTTTTAAATCAATAAAATTAAAAATGGATATAAAAAGTGCAACGTTTGTTTCAAGTTTTACAGGTTATCAGCAATGCCCCGAAATTGATATTCCTGAATATGCATTTGTGGGACGATCGAATGTTGGCAAGTCATCACTAATTAATATGTTACTCGATCGTAAAAACTTGGCTAAAACGTCACAAACTCCTGGGAAAACACAGTTGATAAACTTTTTTTTAATAAATAATTCATGGCACTTAGTCGATTTGCCTGGTTATGGATTTGCTAAAGTAAAAAAATCTATCCGTAAAGATTTTAATCGTATAATTAAAAATTATGCAGAATTTAGAACAAATTTGGTTTGTCTTTTTGTATTGATAGATGCACGGCATAAACCTCAACAAAACGATTTGCAATTTATGCAATGGCTTGGCGTAAAACAGATTCCTTTTGCGCTAATATTTACAAAAACAGATAAATTAAATAAATTGGCGTTGGAGCAAAATATTCAATTTTATAAGCAAGAGATGTTAGAAGAATGGGAATCCTTACCCGATTTATTCTTAACATCAGCCGAAAATAAAAGAGGACGTAATGAACTGCTCGACTATATTGATCGTTTAAATCGAATTTAATTTTTTTTTTGATTAGCTACAGATAATTTTAGGTTAAAGTGAGTGAAAAATAGAATGATATTTATAACTTTGCAAATCCATAAAAGAAATATAAATTTTTGAAAAAATAATAAAAATATGAGTGTCCATCCTCCAATCAAGATTTTTTCAGGCACTAAATCGCGGTTTATTGCTGAAAAAATTGCAAAAGAATATGGTGTTGAGTTAGGAAATACAACTTTTACGGAGTTTAGCGATGGAGAATTTCAAACTTCATACGAAGAGACAGTAAGAGGAGCTTATGTTTTTATTATTCAATCTACTTTTCCGCCCTCAGATAATTTAATGGAACTGTTGTTAATGATTGATGCAGCTAAAAGGGCTTCGGCTTATAAGGTTGTTGCTGTAATGCCTTATTATGGCTTTGCACGTCAGGACAGGAAAGATAAACCACGCGTTTCAATCGCTTCAAAGTTAGTAGCTAATTTGCTTACAGCTGCAGGAGTCGACAGAATTATGACACTCGACCTGCATGCCGATCAGATTCAGGGATTCTTTGACGTACCTGTAGATCATTTATATGCATCAGCCATTTTTGTTCCATATATTAAAAATCTCAACCTTGATAACTTAGTTATGGCTGCTCCCGATATGGGCGGTACAAAAAGAGCAAATGCATATTCTAAATTTTTAGAAACACCACTTGTTATTTGTCATAAATCACGAAAAAAGGCAAACATTGTTGATGAGCTTACAGTTATTGGCGATGTGGAAGGGAAAAATGTAATTATTCTCGATGACATGATTGATACTGCCGGTACAGTTACCAAAGCTGCTGATATGATGATTGAACAGGGGGCTAAAAGTGTTAGAGCATTTGCTACACATGCTGTTTTATCAGGGCCTGCTTACGAAAGAATTAATGATTCAAAAATTACTGAAGTTGTAGTTACAGATTCATTACCTATAAAACCATTATCTGAAAAGATCAAAGTTCTTTCTATTGCTGATGTTTTTGCTGATGTTATTAATAAAGTATATAATTATCAGTCCATAAGTTCGAATTTTATAGTATAAAATTTTATATTTGCGGGTTTAAAATAAAAAATTTGGAAATAACACATAATAATAAAATAAAATGAAAGCAATTGAAGTAAAAGGTAGCATAAGAGAAAAGGTAGGGAAAAAAACTGCTAAACAGTTAAGAGAACAGGAACTGGTACCTTGTGTAATGTACGGAAAAGGTAAAAATGTTCATTTTTACACACATAAAAATTCCTTTAAAGAGATTGTTTATACACCTAATGCTTATTTGGTGGATGTTGATCTTGACGGACAAAAGCATAAGGCGGTATTAAGAGATGTTCAGTTTCATCCCGTTTCTGACAAGATTTTACATGTTGATTTTTATGAAACCGATGAAAATTCAGAAGTTTGGATGAAAGTGCCTGTAAGAATGGAAGGTGCTGCAGTGGGTGTTTTAAATGGTGGACGTTTGGTTCAGAAAATGAGAAAATTAAGAGTAAAAGCCATTCCTGGTAATTTGCCCGATGAAATTGTTGTTGATATTACTCCACTGGAGATAGGAGACTCCGTAAAAGTTAAAGATCTACCTTATCCGGCGGTTAATTTTCTTGATCCAGATAATGCAGTTGTAGTTCTGGTTAAGAGTGCACGTGGCGCTACATTACCTGAAGAAATTGAAGCACTGGAAGCTGAAGCGGCAGAGGCTGAAGCAGGAGCAGAAGGAGCCGAAGGAACTGAAGGTGAAGCACCTGCTGAAGAGGCTGCTGAATCGAAAGAATAAGTTTTAATTTAAACTAATACTGGTTTGAAATACCTTATTGCCGGTTTAGGGAATATTGGAAGCGAGTACGTTAATACACGACATAATATAGGTTTTAAAATATTGGATGCGTTAGCAAATGCATCCAATATTGTTTTTGAAGACCGTCGTTATGCTTTCAGAGCAGTGTATAAATTTAAGGGACGGACATTTGTTTTAATAAAACCTACAACATTTATGAATCGTAGTGGTAGAGCTGTAAACTACTGGCTTGCTAAAGAAAAACTATCTCCTGAAAAATTACTTGTAATTGTCGACGATGTGGCACTCCCGTTTGGTAAATTAAGATTAAAGCCTGGAGGTGGAGATGCAGGGCATAATGGTTTAAGAGATATTAGCATAATGTTGGGAAACCAAAATTATCCGCGCCTTCGATTTGGAATTGGAGATAATTATCCTAAAGGTGCACAGGCTCATTATGTGTTGAGCCCATGGAACGAGGAAGAAAAGAAAATTTTGCCTGAACGGATTGAGATAGCTATTGAAATGATAAAAAGCTTTGGTGTTATTGGTGTTGAAAATACGATGAATGAATTTAACAATCGTTAACTTTTTATTTACTACTTGATTTTATTCCTTTACGTTTATTTCTAAATTTGTTTTCATTATCTTTTGAGTAAATTTTGTATTATGGATCATGATAATAATTTACGTATTGATAAATGGTTATGGGCTGTACGAATTTTTAAAACCCGCAGCCAGGCTGCCGAAGCATGTAAAAAAGGACGAATAATTATCGACGATGTTCAGGTTAAGCCCTCACGAACCGTAAAAGAGGGCGAGGTGGTTTTTGTTAAACGCCCGCCGGTTACATATCAATATAAAATTTTGGGATTGTTAAGCAATCGAAAATCAGCAAAAATTGCGGCCGATTATGTAGAAGATATTACGCCTGAAGAAGAAAAAGTAAAACTTGAGATGAAAAATTATACAGGATTTGAAATCAGGCATAAAGGATATGGTAGGCCAACAAAACGAGAACGCCGCTTAATTGATAAATTGAAAAAGAAATACTAGTCAACCCATGATAATTGCCAAAGCGAAAAAGAGAGAGAACATTGCCGAGTATGTACTTTATATGTGGCAGATTGAAGATTTGATTCGTGCATATAACTTTGATATCGAAAAAATTTCTAAAAATATTATCGATAAATTTGAACAGCCACAACCTGTTAAAAATGAAATTAAAAATTGGTACGAAGGATTAATTGATTTATTTAAAGAAGAGGGAATTGAAAAAACAGGACATTTGCAATTTGTGCAAAATACGGTTAATGAATTAAATGAGCTACATTTAAAATTATTAAAGTCACCCGATCATCTCGATTATATTGATTCCTATAACCAGGCGCGGGATGGGATTATTGAGTTAACCAATAAATCGAAAGGGAATGTAGAAAATGAGATTGAAGCTTGTTTTAATGGCCTTTATGGCATCTTGGTATTGAGGTTACAGCAGAAAACTATATCTCCCTCAACGGCTGAAGCAATGGGGCAGATAAGTAAATTAATTGCTTTACTTAGCCGTAAGTTTAAACTTTATGAAGAAGGGAATATTGAACTTTAACAAATTTTTATAAAAATCTTTCTCTTATTGATTTTGAAGGTACAAAACACTGCTTTTTCTTTCCAAACCAACGAAACCGTTTGTTGGCAATAAAATCATACATTAAATTTCTTAAGAATTTTGGGATAATTTTAAAAATAGCTAATAAAGGCCACAAACCTTTTAATTTTTGGGTTATTTTTATGAGTGCATCCGTTTTTAAAAATATTTTTTCATCTTCAATTAAAATTACCGATGCAATAAAATTTTCGGGCAACCCAAATTTTTGATATAATTCTTTGCCAACCTCTGATTGTAAGGATGCAAATTTGAAATATTTTTTTAAATCCCTTTTAATAATAAATTGAACCGATCCTGAACATAAATTGCAATATCCGTCGAATAAAACGATACCTTTATTTTTGGGTAGTATTTTCATTTTCAGGTTCCGGTATGTAAACTTCCAATAGTTTACTGTCCATAACCGGGTTCAAAAACAATTGTTCAAAAACAGCAGGGATCAAAACGGTTTCTCCTTTTTTAACAAGTGTTTTTTCATTTTTGTTATAAATAATTTCGAATTCACCTTCAATGCAAATGTAAATTACAAACGAATCGAGTTGATTATAATTTTTTTCGATCCGTTGATTAAAATCTAAAATATTGGTTTGAAAGTAATTGCATTTAATAATTTCCGATGTTGAGTTTTTTTCTGATGTATAGTCAGTTCTATAATTGTTGTATTGATTATAGTCAATGGCATCAACGGCCAAATCGGTATGTAATTCCCGGTAATTTCCCTGTTCATCTTTTCGGTTCCAATCGAATATTCGGTAAGTAACATCCGAAGTTTGCTGTATCTCGGCAAGAATAATGCCTTTACCAATTGCATGAACTCTTCCGGAAGGAATATAAAATACATTTCCTTTTTTTACTTTTTCAAAATTTAAGATTTTCGGCAATTCATTTGAATTTAAATGTTTTAAGTAGCTGGCTTTATCTATTTTTTGGTTAAATCCTGAGATTAATTCTGCATCTTGTTCGGCTTCGATAATATACCACATCTCGGTTTTTCCAAATGTATTGTGCCTTTTTTTTGCCAGCTCATCGTCAGGATGAACCTGGATCGACAGTACATCGTTGGCGTCAATAAATTTGATGAGTAAAGGAAATTCTAAACCAAATTGATTATAAACACGATCACCAACTAAATCGCCCATATATATTTCAATCAATTCCTGTAAATTATTTCCTTGTAAAAAACCATTTTCAACAATAGATATATTGTTATCTACTCCCGACACTTCCCAGCTTTCACCAATTTTCTTGTTTTCAGGTAATAGTTTATTTAAATATTTTTTAAGGTGTTGTCCGCCCCATATTTTTTCTTTAAACTGTGGTTTAAATTTTAACGGATAGATTTGATTCATTTTCGAATTTTTTTATTGTGATACGAAACTACTTTGTCTTTATCAATAGTTTTAATTAACTTCAAGCACTCATTAATAGATTGTCAAAGTTATTAAATTTTATTGAAATGTCTTTTATAATTGGAATTGCAGGCGGAACAGGTTCTGGAAAAACAACCGTAGTAAAAAAAATAGTAGCAAGATTGCCAAAGAATGAAGTAGCTATTATACCACAAGATTCATATTACAGAGATAACGGGCATTTACCTTTAGAAGAACGACAGGAGATAAATTTCGACCATCCCCGTTCGCTCGAATTTAGATTGTTAATCGAACATATTAAAAGATTAAAAGAAGGAAAAGCTATTGAACAACCTATATACTCTTACTTAACCTGCACTCGTTCTGATGAAACAATTCCTGTAAGTCCTAAAAAAGTGATTATTATTGAAGGAATCTTAATCCTTCAAAACTCACAGTTACGTAATTTAATGGATATAAAAGTTTTTGTTGATGCCGATAGCGACGATAGGCTTATGCGGGTTATTCAACGCGATTTGGTGGAACGTGGAAGGTCAGTGAATAAAGTTCTTGACAGGTATGAAAAAACCGTTAAACCCATGCACTTACAATTTATCGAGCCTACAAAAAAATATGCTGACATTATAATTCCTCAAGGTGGCGAGAATAAAGTAGGGATCGATATTTTAACATCAATTTTAGAAAAAAATCTTTATAAGGATAAAAAATAATTATCGTTTTATGTTAGATCATATTAAAATAGAAAATATTTTATTTCTGGATATTGAAACTGTTCCTCAATATTCTGATTTTGAAAAAGCACCCGATGAGATTAAACAATTATGGGAAAAGAAATCTTCATTCTTCCGAGAGGAAGAACAAACCGCCTCAGATGTTTATCAGCGTGCAGGAATTTATGCCGAATACGGAAAGATTATCTGTATTTCGGTAGGAATTGTTGTTCATAAAGCAGAGGGTCAATTTATCCGGTTAAAATCTTTTTATGGCGACGATGAAAAAGTGCTCCTCACTGAATTTGCTAACATGTTAAATAATTACTATGCGAAAAATAAAGATATTTATTTGTGTGCACATAATGGTAAGGAATTTGATTTTCCGTATATCTCACGGCGAATGTTGGTTAATGGGATTCTATTACCCACAGTACTTGATGTTGCAGGAAAAAAACCATGGGAAGTTACTTTTTTAGATACGATGGAGTTGTGGAAATTTGGTGATTATAAACATTATACCTCATTAAACTTACTAACCCATATTTTTAATATCCCAACCCCTAAAGATGATATTGATGGTAGTATGGTGGCTGATGTATATTGGAATGAGAAGGATATTGATCGTATTGTTAGATATTGTGAGAAAGATGTTTTGGCCGTTGCTCAACTTTTTTTGCGTTATCAGGGAAAACCTTTAATTAAACCCGAAAATGTAGAGTCTGCTACAGATTAAATTCAGCTAATCTGCTAAAAAATTTTGTATAATTTTTAAGAAAAGTTTTGGTTGCTCAGCATGTAGCCAATGCCCTGCATTGGGTATAGTTTCTATTTCTGCAAAAGGGAAAATAGTTTCAATGGCCTTACGATCAGGAGATTCGATGTAATCAGATTCTTCTCCCTTAATAAAAAGAACAGGGAAGCCGGTTATTCCATTTCCATCTTTAAAATTTTCAATAGTAAGCCCATCCATTATATTTTCTAATTCGTTACTTATACTTTTCAGGTTGAGGCTCCATTTAAATCGGTTGTCTTTTGTGCGGTTTACATTTTTTAATAAAAACTGGCGTACTCTTTTCGATGGTATTGACGAGGAAAGCATTTGATCAATATCTTCGCGGTTTTTTACATGCTTAAAATCGACATTATACATTGCGTTGATAATGGTTGAATGAGACAATAACTGAGTTGATTTTGTGTTTTTATATGATATAGGAGAGATATCGACTACTATCAGGTTGTTTACCCTTTCGGGATAATCAATTGCAAAGAACATGGCTGTTTTACCACCCATCGAATGTCCTAAAATAATTGCTTTATCAATCGATTGTTTATCCATAAACTTAAGCAAATCTTCTTTTAGTAGATGGTAGTTATGTTGTGGTGAATGGGGTGACTTACCATGGTTCCGCTGGTCTACTAAATAAACTTCGTAATTTGCTGATAATTCTCGGCCTATACTTACCCAATTATCCGACGACCCATACAGCCCGTGTAAAATAATGAATGGAGGGCCATCGCCAAATTTTCGAAAAAATAAATCCATGCTTTAGTTCTTTAATTCACGTAAATACATTTGGATCGTATTTTCGAGCCCATAGTAAAGCGCATCTGAAATTAAGGCATGTCCAATAGATACTTCTAATAATCCAGGAATATTTTGATTAAAATATTTTAGATTATCGAGATTTAAATCATGGCCGGCATTAAGTCCTAATTCAACATTATTAGCTGCTTCGGCAGCTTTAATAAAGGGTTCTAACGCTTTTTCACGGTTGGTTGAGAAATTGGCTGCATATGGCTCGGTATAAAGTTCTACTCGGTCAGTTCCAGTTTCTTTTGCATTTTTTATACGTTCAATATCTGTTTCAACAAAAATAGATGTTCGGATCCCTTGTGCATGAAACCGTGAAATCACTTTTTTTAAAAAATCTCTGTGTTTTATTGTATCCCAACCAGCATTAGATGTTAATGCATCAGGAGGGTCAGGTACCAATGTAACCTGGTTAGGAATAATATCTAACACCAGTTCTATAAATTTTGCTGAAGGATATCCTTCAATATTATATTCGGTAGTAATAATGGGTTTAATATCATAAACATCGTTATATCGTATATGTCTTTCGTCAGGCCGTGGATGAACAGTAATTCCCTGGGCACCGAAACGTTGACAATTGATCGCTGCTTCTAAAACATTTGGAATATTTCCGCCTCTGGCGTTTCTTAATGTTGCAATTTTATTTATATTTACACTTAGTCTGGCCATAGATTTATAATTTAATAAACATTAAATGGTTTTTATTTGTTAATTGAACAAAAATACGAGTATTTTTTGAACTGAATATATATGTTGGCAAAAGATTTAATATCAGATGAAATACCTTCGTTGCGTACATCAGATACTGCTGTTGAAGCTTTAAACTGGATGGAGGTATTTCGTATTTCACATTTACCCATTGTAAATAATGAAGAATTTTTAGGACTTATCTCCGATGCTGATATTTATGACTTAAATACACCAGAAGAATCGATCGGAAATCACAAACTCTCTTTGCTAAGGCCTTTTGTACGATACGATCAGCATGTATATGAAATAATGGAAATCGCCGGACGTTTAAAACTTACCGTTGTGCCTGTTCTCGATTATAATAACAAATATATGGGGTTGGTCCGAATGAGTGATCTATTGCACTATTTTTCTAAAATTTCAGCCATTGAAAAACCTGGTGGAATAATTGTGCTTGAGTTGAGTGAAAGAGATTACTCAATGACTGAAATTTCACAAATTGTAGAATCAAATAATGCTAAAATTTTAAGTATGTATTTAAATACTTCTCCCGATACTACCAAGCTTGAAATTACTTTAAAATTAAACCTTACCGATATAACACCTATAATTCAGACATTTAATCGATACGATTACAGCATTAAAGCTTCTTTTATGGAGTATGACGAACAGGATGATCTTTATAATTCAAGATATGAATTGTTTATGCGATATCTGAATACTTAAGGTGTATTTTGGTTTAATTTTTGATTTATACAGATAGATTTATTTTAAATAAAATTTATTACAATTATTTTTTCATGAAAGTTGCAATATTTGGTAGACCTTTCGATAGAACTTTTAAAGATTATATTCTTCGGTTTTTTGATAATCTGAGACAGCACAATATAACAATTTTGGTGCATCAGGATTTTTATCAATTTCTTATTAACGAAATTAATCTTCCCACTAAAAATATTGAAACTTTCAAAAAACATTTTGAGTTGAAAAGCGATACTGATTTAATGTTTAGTATTGGGGGTGATGGAACTATTTTGGATGCAATAACCTTTGTAAGAGATTCAGGGATTCCTATTGTCGGGATAAATACAGGCAACTTAGGTTTTTTGGCAAGTATCGCTAAGGACGAAATTGATAATGCACTGGAAGCTATTTATACAAAAAATTATACTATCGAAGAAAGAACCCTTTTAAAGTTGGAGAGCCCTAATACAGTATTTCATGATTTCCCCTACGGATTAAACGAGATTGCTGTTCAAAAAATAGACTCAACCATGATTAAGGTTCATGTATATATCGATGGTGAGTTTTTAAATACATACTGGGCCGATGGATTAATTATTTCTACTCCAACGGGTTCTACAGCATATTCCTTAAGTGTTGGTGGCCCTATAATTATTCCTAATTCCGGAAATTTTATTATTTCTCCCATTTCTCCTCATAATTTAACAGTGCGTCCGATTGTTTTACCCGATAGTAGCAGACTGCAATTAAAATTAGAAAGTAGAGCAGTTAATTATATTGCTTCCATCGATCATCGTTCGGTTGTTATTGATAATACAATGTATTTAAAAATCGAAAGGGCTAATTTTAAAATTAAACTATTAAAGTTAAATAGTACCAGTTTTTATAAAACATTAAGAAATAAACTAATGTGGGGAGCTGATAAAAGGAATTAATAATAAAAAGTTAAAAACATTTTTTATCTCATCGGATCAAGCTCGATTTCACCTCTTCCAAGCAGGTGTTGCACCCTTGATGATGCGGCGTAACCTTGGGCGATAGAGCTTTGTATATCCTTAGGTCCGGAAGCGCACCCCGCGATAA
>JAXHVS010000133.1:0-15220 GCA_034189025.1 Bacteroidota bacterium | reverse complement strand
TTATAACTTAATTTTAATTAACTATGAGAAAATTTAGAATTGTATTAATAATTTTTGCTGTTATTGTCATAATCGGACATCTTACTTTTGTTGAATATTCAGATTTAAGTTGGTCAGAAAATAAAGGCAGTTATTTAGGAATAATATCGATGATTTTATTAATAATCGGTATGATTTACTCAAACCTATGGGAAAATAAAAATCAGGCCAAATAAAAATATGAGAACAGAGTACCATACACACTTTTGAAAAAACTATCAGGTGATAATTCCAAACCGACATTAAATAACTTTGCCAAAATTTTAAAGCGAGTTAAACATTGAAACAAGTAGATTGAAATTGTATTAGTATTGTTTGAATGGAATATAGAAGATTATGCAATTATTTTAACTTGACTGGTTGATTTATATGATCAGGCCTGATTACCTTGAAATTAAAAAATCCAAAGGTGTCATTTTCAGTAATAGCTGAGGATAAGATAGTAAGTGAAAAACATACTACTTATTTTAGGAGTGTTGTTGCTTTTGGTAAAACAAGAATTGTAGAAGGAGATAAAAGGCTGGAGGCTTTTGAAGCTAAACGTAGAAAAATATCCGAATGTACACAAGTTTATATTATTGCCATTGATGTAAAGTATATAGCTGGCAAAGAGGATATTGAATACATCAATGCTAAAAGATAGTGTCTGTTTTTAAGTATTAGCAATCTAATATTATTCTCAAAAGATCAGTTGAGCGTGATTAAGGAACAAAAATAATTGGCGAAGCTGTAAATAGAATTTTAAAAAAAGATACTGAATTTCCTATCGAATATGCTAAACGAATTGTTGGACTAAGAAATCAAATTATTCATGCATATGATAATATTTCTGATGAAAATGTTTGGGCAGTCATTTCTAAACATATTCCCAATCTTAAAAAAGAAGTTTTAAGTTTTATAAAAAATGCTAAATAGTGTTTAGCATTCATTAATAAAATAAGTAAGGAGAAAAAAACACCAGATTAATTAACCATCAATACAAAAAATTATCATAAGGATAACGCTGTACATGTATTTCTTTCACCTTATCGTACAGCATTTTCTTGAGCTCATTGATATTGGTTTTGTTTTTGGCGGAGATAAAAATACATGAATCGTGATTTTTGGCAAACCAGGTATTTTGTAGATCTTCGAGCGATAAATTTTCTTTGGTTTTGGGTGTTAAATCATCCTCATCCTTTTTTTCAAAGGCATATGCATCAATTTTGTTAAAAACCAGGTATTTGGTGCTGTCGGCTGTTCCAATTTCCTGTAAGGTTTCGTCAACCACCTGGATTTGTTCTTCAAAATTGGGATGTGAAATATCCACTATATGTAAAAGAATGTCCGACTCCCTCACTTCGTCTAAGGTAGATTTAAACGATTCTACCAAACTGTGAGGCAACTTACGAATAAAACCAACCGTATCGGAAAGCAAAAAGGGTAAATTGCCAATAACTACTTTTCGTACGGTAGTATCGAGTGTTGCAAATAGTTTATTTTCGGCAAATATATCGGATTTACTTAACAAGTTCATCAGGGTCGATTTCCCAACATTAGTATATCCAACCAGTGCTACGCGTACCATTTTCCCGCGGTTTTTGCGCTGGGTAGCTTTTTGTTTGTCAATTTTTTTGAGTTGTACCTTTAAGCGCGAAATACGGTCGCGAACAATTCGGCGGTCGGTTTCAATTTCCCGTTCACCCGGGCCACGTAAGCCAATACCACCTCGTTGACGCTCCAGGTGTGTCCACATCCCGGCTAATCTTGGCAATAGATATTCATATTGGGCAAGCTCAACCTGTGTTTTAGCGTGTGCTGTTTGGGCTCTTTTGGCAAAAATATCGAGAATTAAATTGGTTCTGTCGATTAATTTGCATTTTAGCGTGCGTTCAATATTCCGGTGTTGTGTTGGTGTAAGGTCATCATCAAAAATGACCATGTCAATATTATTATCTTTTACATAGTAATCTATTTCGGCCAGTTTGCCTTCGCCAATAAATGTTTTTGGATTAGGTATATTGATTTGTTGTGTAAACTGTTTTACAGGAATAGCTCCGGCTGTTTCGGTTAAAAATGCCAACTCATCCAGGTATTCCTGTACCTGTCGGGCATCCTGTTCCTGGTTAATTACTCCCACAAGTACCGCATGTTCCGGTTTTGGTGTAGTGTCAATATGTTTTGGCATTCTTTTTTTTTATTGCAGCATGCAAAGGTAGTAAAATTAGTATGGATTTGTTATTTTTAAAAAATGATTTAATCAGAAATTTTATGTTTTATCTTTTGATGATAAGTGAGTTAAGGTTTATTCAGGCACTTATCAATAAATAGTTGAATTGAAAATAAAAAAATAATAATGATGAAAGCAGCGATTATCAACCAATTTGGAACACCTGATGTTTTTGAGGTTACCGCAATAAAAAAACCAGAAATTAAAAATGACCAGCTACTGATAAAAGTAATTGCCGTTGGCATAAATCCGATTGACTGGAAGCAACGTAAAGGAAATCATAAATTTATTTTGGGCTCTCCTTTTCCCATTGTTTTGAGTTACGATGTTTGTGGCGAAGTGGTGGAAACAGGGACTGAAATTAAGCAATTTAAAAAAGGTGATATAGTTTTTGGAGTCCTGGATAATAAATATGGAGGTGCTTTAGCTGAATTTGCTGTTGGACATGAGAACTGTTTTGCCCATAAGCCTGAAAATATTTCTGTTGCAGAAGCTGCGGCTTTTCCCATGGCATCATTAACAGCATTACAAGCATTGCGTGATAAAGCCGGATTGCAAAAAGGACAGTCGGTTTTAATTTTAGGGGCATCCGGCGGAGTAGGGCATATGGCTGTTCAGATTGCCAAAATAATGGGTGCAAAAGTAATCGCTGTAGCCAGCCAATCAAGCAAAATATTTGTTGAGCAGTTTCATCCCGATGAGTTTATTGATTATCAGTCAGAAGATATCTTAAACTTACAACAAAAGGTTGATGTTTTTTTTGATGTCGCCGGTATATACACCTTCCCTAAGTGCAAACATCTGCTGAATCCCGGTGGTGTTTATATTAATACATTGCCTCGCCCTAAAATATTAGCTCATAAAATTTTTCAATGGTTTACCAAAGGAAAAAAAGTTAAAACATTGTTGATGAAGCACAATGAGCAAGATTTGCAGCAAATAAAACAATGGATTGAAGAAAATAAAATAATGGTTAAAATTGGCCGTTCTTTTACTTTAGATAACATTTCAGAGGCTCATACTTTTGCCCAACAAGGGCATAGCAAAGGCAAAAATGTTGTTTTGATAAACAACGATTGATATATGAAGCAATCCTTAAAGAAAAAAGAAAATTGCCACCCCAAAAAAATTGTCATCAAAGGTTTTATCTCTTTGGTTATTTTGTTATTTGTATTTTTAATTTTGTTTGTTGGAGCGGTAAGATTTGGTATGTTTGGAGGATTTCCTCCCGATAAGGCGTTAAAACAGATTCATCACAATACGGCTACCAATGTTTATTCTGTTGATAATAAACTATTAGGCCGGTTTTATATGCAAAATCGAACAAACGAGTTGTTAAATGATATTCCGGAGCATTTTATTCATGCTTTGGTTGCTACCGAAGATGTTCGGTTTTATGTCCACAAAGGCATCGATTACAGGAGTATGACGCGGGTGTTTGTAAAAACCATTCTGCTTGCTGACAGAGGCTCTGGAGGTGGCAGCACCATTACCCAGCAGCTGGCTAAAAATTTATACCCACGGCAAAATTTTGGTTTTTTAACCATTCCTGTAGCCAAAGTAAAAGAGATATTTATTGCCCGTAAGTTGGAAGAATTTTATGGAAAAGATGAAATTTTGGAATTGTATTTAAATACGGTTTCCTTTGGTGAGAATACTTATGGTATTGAAACAGCTGCTTTAGTATTTTTTAATAAAGAACCCTCGGCATTAAAAATTGAAGAATCTGCCTTATTGGTAGGATTGTTAAAAGCCAACAGCAGCTATAACCCGCGAAACAATGGGGATGCCGCTTTAATCCGTAGGAATGTTGTGTTGTCTCAAATGTATAAATATGGGTATCTTAATAAGGAAGAATGCGATTCGTTAAAACAACAGCCCATTCAGTTAAATTATCACCGGTTAACTCATGATGAGGGCCTTGCACCCTATTTTAGGGAACATGTCCGACAGAAATGCTTAAATATACTGGACACAAAAAAGAAACCCGATGGGACAAAATATAATCTTTACACAGATGGATTAAAAGTTTATACCACTTTAAATGCCCAAATGCAGGAGTATGCCGAAAAAGCGATGAAAAAACATTTAAAAAAATTGCAGCAGCAGTTTGAAAACGATTGGCGAGGAAGAGCTCCCTGGGAAAAGGATGTTTTGTTAGCCAAATTACAAATCGAGCAATCAGAACCTTATCAAAACTTAAAATCAAAAGGGTTGTCGGATATCGAGGTTTTAGAAGCAATGAAGAAAAAACGACGTACCCGTATTTTTACCTGGGATGGAGAAAAAGATACGTTGATATCTCCTTTAGATTCGGTATTGCACCATTTTAAAATGTTGCAATCAGGATTTTTGGCCATGAATGGGACTAATGGAGATATTTTAGCCTGGGTTGGAGGAATCAATTACAGGTATTTTAAATACGATCACGTAAAATCAAAGCGCCAAACCGGTTCTGTTATCAAGCCTGTTGTTTATGCATCGGCGCTAGAGAAAGGTGTTAAGCCTTGCGATTTTTACAAAAACGATAGTGTGGTTTATGAATCGTATGATAACTGGACACCAGGGAACTCTGATGGCGAATATGGTGGATATTATTCGGTTAAAGGCGCTTTAGCAAATTCTGTAAATACCGTAAGCGTGAAACTCCTTTTAGAAGCAGGAATTGATTCTACTATTCAGCTGGCCAGGCAAATGGGAATTCAATCATCATTGCCCGAAACACCTTCATTAGCACTTGGAACAGGAGATGCATCCTTGCTGGAAATGTTGCAGGTGTATAGTGTTTTTTTAAATCATGGTGACGGAGTTAGCCCACGTGTTATACGTCGGATTGAAGATGCAGATGGGAACCTGGTGTATACTGACCCGATACATGAACCTGGTGGTGCTGTGATAGCAAAAGAAACAGCTCAAACAATGATAGAAATGTTGAAAGGAGTTGTAGACCGTGGAACAGGAAATGCTTTAAGGTCTGTTTGGAGATTTAACAATGAGTTTGCAGGAAAAACCGGAACAACCCAAAATAATACCGATGCCTGGTTTATTGGTATGAACCCAAAAATTATTGCAGGGGTTTGGGTGGGTGGCGATAGCCCTGTTGTTCGGTTTAGAAATGCTACCTACGGGCAGGGAGCTTATTCAGCATTACCTGTTTATGCCTATTTTTTTCAGGATATTTTTAATGATCCCAAATATAACTATCTTAAAAATTTATCTTTTAATATTCCCGACACATTAAAATCAGTATTCGATTGTAATGACTTTGAAGAGGTAGTTAAAGTTAGGTTTAAAGATGTATTAGAAAAGGAAGATATCTCTATTGGCGATTTTATCAGAGGTTTATTTAGCAGAAAGAAAAAGTCGAATAGAAAGGAGAAAAAGAATTAATTTTTGAAATTAAGTTATCATTTCCCAAAAGCAGATAGTGTAGAGTGAAACGGCAAAAATAGTATCTGAAATAATAATAAAGTGTGTATGTTGAGAAAGTTTAATGATAAGAAATGAAATAAAAAAACGCAGAAAAAATTGAATAAGGAAAAACGTAAATATTTTTAAGCTGTATGGGTTGTATTTTTTTGCACTCTCAAATTGTAAACGAACAATTTCTGAAAAACTACGAGATAATCCGGTGCTTTTACAAGGTTCCCCGGTAATTGTTTCACATGCCGATTTTATGGGATGATTATTTTTTTCAACAGAAAAAATGCCGGAATAAAGAAATATAAGAAAAATTATTCCGGCAAAAGATAAATTAATGCTATGATAAGGATGTTTTGGGTATTTTATATCCATTATCCATTATTATTCATCTGTGGTATCGTCTTCAATTTCTTTTTGTGCTTTTTTTACCTCATCACTAAATTCTTTTAAAGCTTTTCCTGCTGCACGGCCAATCTCTTCCGCATTTGCTTCCGATACTTCTTCAATCTTCCCTTCTAACTCTTCCATCGCATCTTCCAGTTCTTTCATATCTTCTTCATCAAGTTCTTCTTTCATTGCTTTTTCAATCTCTTTTCCTATTTTCTCAATTTTAGAAGGAGCACTTTTAAAGATGTAAATTTGCCATGCTGCGATGGCTGTTCCAATAATTGAAATAATAAGCGCAGCAATAACTAACCCCTTTGCGGCATTTGCTTTATTGGCTTGTGAAAAGCCTATTGCACTAAGTACAATAGCAATTATTCCTGGCAAAATGACCCAAACGCCTATACAAGGGATAAATGAAATAATTAATGTGATAATTCCAAGAACAAGTCCAGCAATGCCAAGCCCCTGTCCAGCATTTGATGTATTGTTTTCTTCCATAATTAGTGATTTTTAGTTAGTTTTATGTATCAAACTTACATAAAATTGACGAATATTGTGCAATTAATGCTGCATGGTATAAATTTTTATTTTTTCTTTTGTTTTTGGTATTACAAAGTTTATGAATAAAATTATATTTTTATATACTCTTAAATATTATAATTATAACTAATAATGAGTCAGTTGTCGGATAAGCGATCACAAATAAACTTCAGGTCTTTCTTGTGGCATGCTGTATTTTTAGCCCTTGCAAGTAATTTTATGGATATCGATACCATTATTCCCGCGATGTTGGTGCAAGCAGGCGGTAATTCATTGCATTTGGGTATATTAACTGCAATTTTGCTAGGAGGTTCGAGCTTTTTTCAGTTATTTTTTGCAGGATACCTTTCCGATAAAACATTAAAGAAAAATTATCTTTTAACAGCGATAAATCTAAGGATACTTTCTCTTTTCAGTCTTTCTCTTCTGTTTTTTTATTCCAATAATGTCCGGAGTGATCTCATCATTCTTTTTATTTTTATCATCATCACTTTCTTTGCAGTAAGTGGTTCATTTGCAAATATTTCTTATATGGATATTTTTGGAAAATCGGTTAAAGCAGAAAAACGCAAGAAATTTTTTACGCTAAAAGAATCTATCACAAGTATCGGGATATTTATTTCGGCTTTAGTTGTAAGGGAATTGTTGAAACGATTTGATTATCCATCTAATTACAGCCTGTTATTTTTTGTTGCTGCAGTTTTACTCTTTATTGCATCTATGGGTTTCTGGCAAATTAGGGAGAAACGGTCTAAAATTTCCAACAGACAAGGACTTATTACTTTTCTGAAAAAAATACCTGCAGAAATTAAACAAAATCCAAACTTGAAATATTACCTATTGATCATTAACTTTTTAGGTTTTGGCATGAGCCTACTTCCTTTTTTGATATTGTTTGCCAAAGAAAATTTTGAGTTGTCTGATAAGATGATAGGTAACTTTCTGGTATTTCGTGTTGTTGGAATGGTCGTTTCCGGGCTGATATTTTACAGGTTGTCGACAAAAGTAAATTATAAATTCATGGTACGGGCGGCTTCTTTAGCGGGTGCATTAATTCCGCTGGTTAGTTTGTTCCTGGCCAACTATGAATGGTATTATCAGTTTTTGTTTTTATTCTCCGGTTTTTTTGTTTCGGTGTATAAAATATCCAAGAGTGGTATTTTAATGGAAATTTCAACCATTGAAAACCGGGCCGCATATACCGGAATTTCAGGTGCAGGTGATATTGCATCTCTGTTGTTTCCGCTTATCGCCGGATTATTAATTTCATTAGTAGGATTCCATATAGTTTTTATTGGCATTTCGCTGATAGTACTTTCAGGGTTTTTTGTAGCTCCCAATTTAAATTGTACACGGCCATTAAATGAAACCATGTAACCAGGAATTTCTTGATTAAGTATCTTATTATTAGATTTTTGTAATTTAAATTTATTACAAATAGTAATCAACTAATATAATTAGTTTGGAAACTAAGAGCTTTAGTTTATATTTGTAATATGAAAGAATTAACCAAAGCAGAAGAACAGGTAATGGAATATCTTTGGAAGCTTGAAAAAGCTTTTGTAAAAGATATCCTCGAACAATTTCCGGAACCACGTCCGGCTTACAATACGGTTTCTACCATTGTAAGAATATTAGAAAAGAAAGGAATGATTGGATACAATGCTTACGGTAAAACGCATAAATATTATCCGTTATATTCAAAATCAGAATATAAAAAAGGACGTTTTAAAGAGGTGGTAAAAAAGCATTTTAATAATTCCTATCAAAAATTTGCATCATTTTTTGTACGCGAAGAAGACCTGTCAATTGAGGATTTGGAAGAAATGAAACGCATAATGGAATCAGAAATACAGAAAAGAAAAAAACATAAATGAATATTAACTTTGTCAATATAATCGAATCGGTTGTTACACTGGCTTTATTCTATTTTTTCTATCAAAGTTTTCTTAAAAAAGAAACTTTTCATCAGATAAACAGGGTGTATTTGATTACAACGCTACTTTTTGCTGTTTCAGTACCATTTTTTCATTTCAATTTTGATTTTGGAAACATTTCATTTTTGTCATTTGCAAAAAACAGTGATATTGCGAATACGATTGCCAGTTTAAAAAATGGATACAATGAATTGGGCAGTGTAATAATCTATGGCTCAGCCAGTAAATTCAGTTGGCCATACATTCGCGAAATTTTAGAATTGATTTATTATTGTGGCGTTTTTTTATTTGCTTTGTTTTTCATTGCAGGATTAATCCGGATTATTTTTTTAATAAGTTTTGGCAAAAAAGTACGCTATGGCAGATATAGTATTATAGAAACCAAAAATTCAACGGTTCCTTTTTCACTTTTTAAGTGGATCGTCATAAATCCTGATAAGTATTCTTCATATGATATCAAGCAGGTTATTGCACATGAGAAAATTCATGCCTTTCAGTTACACTCTCTCGATTTAATTATCATTGAGGTAATTATTATTCTGTTTTGGTTTAATCCTTTCATCTATTGGTACCGAAAATCAATCAGGGAAGTTCATGAATTCCTTGCTGATGAAGCTGTTTTAAAAAAAGGTTTCGATAAATTGAGTTACCAGCAATTATTATTTAAACAGGCATCAGGTTCCCGATTTATGGGGTTAACCAGTAGTTTTAGTTATTCATTATCAAAAAATCGTTTAAAAATGTTTACCATGATGAAATCAAAAAATAGTTCAAAAATTAAATTAGCACTGGCCATTCCTTTGGCTATTGCTTTTATGGTCTTTTTTACAAATTCAGCAGATTTTGTAAATGCATCTAATCATACTGAATTAGTAACAATTGAGCAGAAAGATACCGTAAAAATAAAAAATGAGGAGAAAAAATTTAGTGAAGATGTTTATTATAAAGTTGAAAAAATGCCTAAGTTTCAGGGAAAAAAATCTAGCCATTTCAGAAATTTTGTCACTGAACATTTAAATTATCCTGAAAAAGCGGTTAAGGATAAGTTGTCGGGAACAGTTTACGTATCATTTACTATTGATAAAGAAGGTAATCTTGTAGATGCAGAAGTAATAAGAGGTGCACATTCGTTGTTGGATGCTGAGGCTTTAAGGGTTACCAATCTTTCTCCAAAATGGGAGCCTGGTGAAAATCAGGGAGAAAAGGTAAATGTGCGATTTACATTTCCTATTATTTTTTCGCTGGATAAAAAGGGGCAGGAACAATAAAATTTTCTTATGGAACTGTTTAAAAAAAATTACAAGTGTCATTGCGAATGCTGACAGTTATCGTCAGCATAAAGCAATCTATATTTATTGATTATCAGCAGATTGCTTCATTCTTTTGATGTCAATCGAAATCGTTCGCAATAACTTTTTTTTGGCCCTTTGGACTGCCTATTAAAATTATACGTATGAGACATTTATTATTCATTTTTGCATGTTTATATTCTTTTCAGGTATTTTCTCAAGATGCAGGGAAATATTATCAACTGGAACTGGCCATCATTAATGCTCAGTACGATTCGGCAATTTATTTTGCTAATCAATTATTGGACAAAGATTCTCTTGACTGGAAAGCGCATTATTATAAAGGTAAATCAAATTTGGCTTTAAATAAGTATTTCGAAGCCCTTGAAAATTTTCAAAAAGCCAATGAAATTGATTCAGCCAATTATTTAATTGAAAATTCTATGGCAAAAATTTTTGATTTTACAGGGCAAAAAGAGAAAGCTATTAATATCTATTATGATCAATATTTAAGAGATACAAACCGGTTAGCACCTATTGAGAATCTTGCTGAAATTTTTAGAAGAAGCGGAGAGTATTCTCCTGCCATACATTATTATCAGAAAGCCATTGCAATAAACAGCACCAATTTTAATTACTTTAAACAATTGGGATATTGTTTAAAACAGATAAATTTAAACCAGCCGGCCATATATAGTTATCAAAATGCGCTCCTGTTAAATCCATACGATTTGGTTAGTTATAAGCGATTAGCGAATCTTCAAAATACAGAGAAACTTTTTGATCAGGCGATTAATACCTGCCAAACAGGGTTGAAATATTATCCTGAGGATATTATGTTACAAAAGTTGTTGGGATATGGATATTATTTAAATAAAGAGTTAGATACCGCAGCGATAATTTTTAATGAAGTAATAGCAAAAGGGGACACCTCTTTTTTTAGCTTAAAATATTTGGGTTTAACCTATTTTGAGATGCAACAATTTGAAAAAGCAGCCGACATATTATTGCAGTCAGTTAATATTATTGATGATGATGCCGAAGTTTTGTTTTTCTTAGGTTCTGCTTATGGGCGATATGGAGAATATAATAAAGGAGAATTGTATTTGAATAGAGCATTGCAGGTAATGGAACCCCCAGCTAAGCAAGTTGCCAGTATTTATGAAGAATTTGCTTATTTATATCGTGAAATGGGGAAATATGAACTTTCGGTTAAATATTTAAAAATGGCTTACCGTAACAGTGCAAACCCTATTCTTTCATTTAAAATGGGACAGCTTTACGACCTTTATCTTGATGATAAAAAATTAGCTATTGATTATTACGATGGCTATCTGACTATGGCAAACGTCAATGATTCTGTTCAAACAGATATTGTACCTTTAAATACCGATGAAAAGGAGTTAAAAGAATATGTTAAAAACAGAATTCGTCAGCTTGAAGAAGAGATGTTTTTCGAAGATGCCGGGGAATAAAAAAAGGGTTGAAATTTTCAACCCTTTTTAATATGATTTTATTTTTTATCTTTTTCTTCGTCCTTCTTAGGCTCCGCTTTTTTTGTTGTCTTTTTGGCTGTTGTCTTTTTAGCGGTTGTTTTCTTAACCGTTGTTTTTTTAGTTGTAGTTTTTTTCGCAGTTGATTTGGCGGTTGTGTTTTTTTTGGCTGTTATAGGTTTATTTTCTGTTTTAGCTTTGGTTTCCTTTTTTTTAGCAGGTTTCTCTTCTGCTTTAGGTTTAGGTGTTGTTGCTACTTTCTTCTTTGCTTTATCTTTTTGAGATTCTGCAATGTTTTTGAAGTGTTTACGAGGACGTCGTTTTCCAAAACTTCCACTAAAAAGTTTACCTCTTCTGGTTTTTTTATCTCCTTTACCCATAATTTTTATTTTTTTTTAATTTTTATTTTTCCATTGAACTCAAATATAATAATATTAGTGTAAACAAGGAAATATTCTGAATATTAAAAAAGAAAGCTGGTGTTTCAACCAGCTTTCAATGCTAAAAAATGTATTTTGTTTATACAAAAATTCCAACAGCTACGGTTAATCCGGCCATAACTACCGAAACCATAGTCATAAGTTTTATCAGGATATTTAAGGATGGGCCTGATGTATCTTTAAATGGGTCTCCCACCGTATCCCCAGTAACACTTGCTTTGTGTGCTTCGCCACCTTTTCCTCCATAATTACCTTTTTCAATATATTTTTTGGCATTATCCCATGCACCTCCTGAATTGTTTAACATACAAGCTAATGTAAATCCGGTAACCAGTCCACCGGCTAATAACCCGACAACTCCGGCTACTCCTAGAACAACACCCACAATAACAGGTACTGCAATGGCAAATAATGAGGGAAGTAACATTTCTCTTTGTGCTCCTTTTGTAGAAATTGCTACACATCTTGCATAATCGGGTTTCCCTGATCCATCCATAATTCCAACAATGGTTTTAAACTGATGGCGAACTTCGTCTACCATAGCTCCGGCAGCACGGCCAACAGCTTTCATGGTCATTGCACTAAATACAAACGCCATCATGGCTCCAAGGAACAATCCGCCTAGTAACATCGGATTGAATAAAGAAAGATCATAAGCAGCAGAGAAATCTTTAATCGAAGCAGAAGTAATTTCAATTGCTTTTTGCCCTTCTTCAATTACTGCTGGCATGTTTTCAGTCCCTTTATAAAATAAAGTGTCGCCAATTTGTTTAAATCCTTCAGCACTTGAAGTAGCAAGTTTTCCTAACCATAACCTTACTTCTTCCATATATGCTGACAGTAAAGCCATTGCTGTTAATGCTGCAGAACCGATGGCAAAACCTTTACCTGTAGCGGCAGTAGTATTTCCAAGCATATCGAGTGCGTCAGTTCTCTCCCGTACTTCCTTAGGGAGTTCAGACATTTCTGCATTTCCTCCGGCATTATCGGCAATGGGGCCAAAAGCATCTGTAGCTAATGTAATTCCTAAAGTAGAAAGCATTCCTACAGCGGCAAAACCTATTCCGTATACACCCATGGCAAAATTGGTAAATCCACCGGCAAAGCCAAACGATCCAATAATTCCCACAACGATTGTTACTACAGGAATCCAGGTGGAGTACATTCCTACCGAAATCCCATCGATGATGGTTGTTGCATGTCCTCCCTGGGCTTGTTTGGCAATACCTTTGGTAGGTTTATATTCGTCTGAAGTAAAATACTCAGTTCCCTGTCCGATGATAACACCGGCAAAAAGTCCTGTTACCACCGAGCCGAAAATTCCCCAGGTAATCCATTCAAAATATGCCAGTCCGGCTACTGCAACTAGAATTAACGCAGAGCTACCACCGGTACCTAATAATAATGCATTTAAAAGATTTTTTTGTGTTGCAGACTCTTTTGCTCTTACCATAAAAACACCGATTATCGATAAGATTATTCCGAAAGCTGCTACTAGCATCGGAGAAATGATTGATCTTACAGAATCAATTTCGGAAATGGCTGGGAGTGCAGCACCTAAAGCAGCAGTGGCAAGAATTGAACCTGCATAAGATTCGTAAAGGTCAGCTCCCATGCCGGCAACATCGCCTACATTATCACCTACGTTGTCAGCAATAGTTGCAGGGTTTCTTGGGTCATCCTCAGGTATGCCCGCTTCAACTTTTCCAACTAAATCGGCTCCAACGTCAGCAGCTTTGGTATAAATACCTCCGCCAACACGTGCGAATAGTGCTTGTGTTGAGGCACCCATTCCGAAAGTTAACATCGTAACGGTGATTTCAACCAGCTTGCCATGTTCTGTAGTTCCGGGATGTACAAAAGTAAGGCCTAGCATTTCGAAGCCGTTTTGCATATGTTCGGCAGTGTAAACAAATTTATTTAAAACAAACCACCAAAGAGCTATGTCAAGTAAAGCAAAACCAACCACAACAAGGCCCATTACTGCTCCACTGCGAAAAGCAATTTTTAATCCTTTGTTTAACGATTGAGATGCTCCGTGTGCTGTCCGAGCAGAAGCATAGGTTGCTGTCCGCATACCTAAATATCCACATAACCCTGAAAAGAAACCTCCCGTTAAGAATGCTACCGGAACAAATGGATTTTGTACGCCAAAATAAGCAAGCATTAATAATAAGAGGAACAGCACAACAAAAACAATCGTAACTACTCTGTATTGTCTTCGCAAATAGGCCATTGCACCATCTCGAACATGCTGGGCAATTTCTTTCATTTTATCTGTTCCTTCTGAGTTTTTCATCATGCTTTTGAAGAAAAACCATGCAAAAATCAGTGCTAGAACTGATGCTAAAGGAATGAACCAAAATATACCTTCCATTTTTTCTTGTTTTTAAATTAGTAATTATTGTTTTGAGTTATTTTTAATGTATTAAATTTTGCTGTTTTTATAAAATGAAAACAAAAATAGAGTATAAAATTCTGTTGTACAACATAAATTTAAAATAAATGCACGTTAAATTACTTTTTGTTAAATCATTACAAAAATGTTTTTTACTTTTGTTAATTGGTGGAAAAGTTTTTTATTCTTGATAATTTATTTACTTCAATTGAACTAGAATCTTACAAGTTTAATTAGCTATTTTTCTTTTTCAAAATATAAATTACAGAACTGGATTTTTTTACATGGATTAAGCTATACGTGTAAGCAATAAAACCGATAAATATACCTCGTAAAAATTGGAATTTTTTATCCCTGTATTTTTCACTTAATAATGAATTGTAGAATGAATCAAAAGGTAACCGTTTTAACTTTGTTATAGTAAAATTTGCTGAAGTAAGTTTAGCCATGGTTTGAGGTGTAAAATGCCAGATATGCCTTGGTACATCATAACCAGCCCAAAATTTTTGATAAAATTTAGCATCATAACTTTCCGGGTTAGGTAATGCCAGAATAAGAAAGCCATCATCATCCAGTATCTCCAATATTCTTTGCAGATATAAACGGGGGTGATATAAATGCTCCAGAACATGCCACAGGGTTACTATTTTAAATTTTTGATTTATTTCTCCATTGAGTAGTTTCTCGGGATGGAGAATATTCAATTCGAAATGTTGTTTGCCGAAATTTCTCGCCTCTTCGTTTATTTCAACACCCAGGGTTTGAAAACCATTATTTTTCATATAATTTAAAAAATAGCCTGTACCGCAGCCAATATCTAAAATGTTTTTTTCGGAAGTTGTTTTTTTAATAAGTCGGTATTTCTTTCCAAGCATTATTTTACGGGCGATGTGATATAGCCTGTTCACAATCCCCTTTTTAGTATCTGAGTGGGAGATATACTCTTCACTTGCATAATAAGAACCGATAGATTCCTCATCAGGAATATTTTGGGTAAACAGGAAATTGCATTGTGTACATTGCCAGATTTCAAATGGTTCTTTAGAGATAGAATAATCCTCTAAT